>CAZWGY010000076.1:0-13430 GCA_964633575.1 uncultured Desulfobacteraceae bacterium | reverse complement strand
TGCCGACATTTACGTGCGGTTTCTTGCGCTCAAACTTCTGCTTGGCCATCTCCTCCTCCCTTCCTGCGGCCGCGGACGCCGCCGGGGGCTGATACGTTTGTGCCTATTCGGGGTGGGACCTTGCCTACCACCGGAAATGGGCGAATGCCTTATTCGCCTCAGCCATCTTGTGGGTGTCTTCCTTTTTCTTGACAGCCGCCCCTCGGTGGTTGGCGGCATCCAGCAGCTCACCGGCCAACTTCCCCGCCATGCCTTTTTCGGCCCGCTTCCGGGCAAACCCGATAACCCACCGGATGGCCAGCGCGGTGCGCCGCGACGGACGGATATCAGTGGGAACCTGATAGGTGGAACCCCCCACCCGGCGGCTTTTAACCTCGATCAGGGGCCGGACATTATCCACCGCCTGCTCAAAGGTTTTAAGCGGGTATTCACCGGTCTTACGCTCCATAATGGAAAAGGCGTTGTACACCAGCGACTCGGCCGTACTCTTCTTCCCGTCCCGCATGATGGACTTGATGAACTTCGACACCAGCTTGCTGTCATATTTGGGGTCCGGAATTACGGGTCGTTCCGGCACCTCTCGTCGTCTCGGCATAGGTCACACCCTTATGAATGAAAATAAAGTTCTCGTCATCCGCCCGGCGCCTGACTGCCGGCGGTGACCCCGCGTTTACTTGGGCCGCTTGGCACCGTACTTGGACCGTCCCTGCTTCCGGTCCGAGACGCCCAAGGTGTCCAGAGTGCCGCGGACGATGTGATACCGGACACCGGGCAGATCCTTGACCCGGCCGCCACGGACCAGCACCACCGAGTGCTCCTGGAGATTATGGCCGATTCCAGGAATGTAAGCGGTCACTTCCACCCCCGTCGTCAGACGGACACGCGCCACTTTCCGAAGCGCGGAGTTTGGCTTCTTGGGCGTCGAAGTGTAAACTCGCGTACAAACCCCCCGCTTCTGGGGCGCTCCCTTCAGGGCCGGGGTGTTGTTCTTCCTGGGAACCCGCTTTCTCCCCTTTCTCACCAGTTGATTGATTGTCGGCATGATATCCTCTCGATTATCGGTCCGTTCGATCTCGGTCAGGCGAATCCGGCAACAGAACAAAATCAGTTTTTGTATCGAATCAGTTCGCCGTTGTCAAGCAAAGAATAAAAACAACCGCATTTTTTTCTGGATCGTCCTCAACCGACCTCCACCTCGACCTTGCCGTAAGGCGGATATCCGGTCCCAGCCGGGATCAGCCGCCCCATGATCACGTTTTCCTTCAATCCTCGAAGGCCGTCCACGGCCCCGGCGATGCTCGCCTCGGTCAGGACCTTGGTCGTCTCCTGGAAGGAGGCCGCCGAAATGAAACTGTCGGTGCTCAAGGAGGCCTTGGTGATCCCCAAAATCAGCGGCTCAGCCACGGCAGGCTTGCCGCCCTGCTCGATGATCTCCTCATTGGTGATTTCGAACACGGTTTTGTCAACCTGCTCCTCGGTGATGAAATCGGTGTCCCCGGGATCGGTCACCTTGACCCGCCGCATCATCTGGCGGACGATGACCTCAATGTGCTTGTCGTTGATCCGGACCCCCTGGAGGCGATAGACTTCCTGGACTTCATCCACCAGGTACCGGGCGAGAGGGACCTCGCCCCGTATCCGGAGAATATCCTGGGGAACCGCCGCCCCGCCGATGAGAGGCTCGCCGGCCCGGATATAGTCGCCGTCGTAAACGCTGATGTGCTTGCCCCGCGGGATCAGGTACTCCCGCTTTTCACCCACGTCCACGGGAGTAACGGTCACCTTCTGCTTGCCCTTGGTCCCCTTGGCGATTGAAACATTGCCGTCGATCTCACTCAACACGGCGGTTTCCTTGGGCTTTCGAACCTCGAACAGCTCCGCCACCCGGGGCAGACCGCCCGTGATGTCCTTGGTCTTGGTTGTCGCTCGAGGCAACTTGGCCACCACGTCGCCGGCCTGGACCTCATCGCCGTCATCCACCAGGAGAATGGCGTCCACCGGGAGGTTGTAACGGGCTACGGCCGAACCGTCCGGCAGCCGGGCCGTTTTCCCGCTGTCGTCCTTGATGGAGATCCGGGGCCGGATGTCGGCCTGTTTCGTCTCGATGATGGTCCGGCTCGATTTGCCGGTGACCGGGTCAACCTTTTCCTGGAGGGTCCGGCCGGGGGCGATATCGCCGAATTTGACGGTCCCGCCCACTTCGGTGAGGATCGGAGTCGTAAAGGGGTCCCAGGTGGCCAGCAGATCGCCGGAGCTCACCCGCTGTCCGTCTTCCACCAGGATATGAGCCCCGTGGATCACCGGAAACCGCTCGCGCTCCCGGCCCGTCTCGCTGACGATGGCAAACTCACCGCCTCGCCGGTTCATGACCACCTGTCGGCCCTGGGCGTTTTTAATCACGTTGATGTCGGTGAATTTGATGGTCCCGTCGATCCGACAGCGGATGTCCGCCTGCTCCACCCGGCGGCTGGCCGTTCCCCCGATATGAAAGGTCCGCATGGTCAACTGAGTTCCCGGCTCGCCGATGGACTGAGCCGCCAGAATCCCCACGGCCTGTCCGACCTCCACCCGGTGCCCGTGAGCCAGGTCCCGGCCATAGCACTTGGCGCAAACACCATACCGGCTCTTGCAGGTGAGGACCGACCGGATTTTGGCCCGGGTGAGATCGGCGTTTTCGATTTTCTCCACCACGGCCTCGTCGATGTCATCGCCCACCCTCACCAGAACCTCATCGGTGAATGGATCGAGGATGTCCTCCTCGGCCACCACGCGGCCCAGGATTCGCTCGCCGAGTCGCTGGATAATCTCGCCGCCCTCGATGAGCGGCTCCACCTCAACGCCCATCATGGTCCCGCAGTCGTCTTCCATGACGATGCAGTCCTGGGCCACATCGGCGAGTCGTCGGGTCAGATACCCCGAGTTGGCGGTCTTCAACGCGGTGTCGGCCAACCCCTTCCGGGCCCCGTGAGTGGAGATGAAGTACTGGAGCACCGAGAGCCCCTCCCGAAAGTTGGCGGTGATGGGAGTCTCGATGATCTCCCCCGACGGCTTGGCCATCAGGCCCCGCATTCCGGCAAGCTGTCGCATCTGGTCCTTGCTGCCCCGGGCCCCGGAATTTGCCATCATGTAAATCGGGTTGAGTGTCCTCCGGCTTTCGCCGTCGGTGCCACCGCGGGTGTTGAGCCCGGCCTTCATGGCCTCCATCATCTCGTTGGCCACGTCATCGGTGGCTCGAGCCCAGATATCGACGACCTTGTTATACTTTTCCCCCTGGGTGATAAGCCCCTCGGTGTACTGCCGGGAAATTTCGGCCACCTGGCTCTCGGCCAGCTTCAGGATATTCTGCTTGGCCTCGGGGATGATCATGGCGTCGATGGAGATGGAGAGTCCGCCCTGGGTTGAGTACTCGTAGCCGATATCCTTGAGCCGGTCGGAGAGAACGACCGTGGCCTTGGGTCCGAGCCGGCGGTAAATATGGTCAACCAGTTCCCGGAGGGCCTTTTTGTCCAGCACCTTATTAACCACCTCGAACTTCACCCCCCGCCGGGGCAAGCTCATGATCACCTCCCACAAGAGGACGCGGCCGACGGTGGTCGAAACCCGCTCGCCGTCCATCCGGACCTCGATGGCGGCATGGAGATCCACGGCCCCGGCGTCATAGGCGGCTCGAACCTCGTCGGTGTTGGCGAAGATGCTCTTTTCCCCCTTGGCCCCCTCCATGGCGAGGGTCATATAATAGCTCCCCAGGACGATATCCTGACTCGGGACGATGATGGGGCTGCCGTTGGCCGGGGAAAGGATGTTGTTGGAGGAAAGCATCAGAACCCGGGCCTCGATCTGGGACTCCACCGACAGCGGAATGTGAACCGCCATCTGGTCCCCGTCGAAGTCGGCGTTAAAGGCGGTACAGACCAGCGGATGAAGCTGGATCGCCTTGCCTTCGATCAGGGTCGGCTCAAAGGCCTGGATGCCGAGCCGATGGAGGGTCGGGGCCCGGTTGAGGAGCACCGGATACTCCCGGACCACCTCCTCCAGCGTGTCCCAGACCTCGGGAGTCATCTTCTCCACCAGCTTCTTGGCGCTTTTTACCGTCGAGACCAGCCCCTTCTGCTCCAGCCGGTAGTAAACAAACGGCTTGAAAAGCTCCAGGGCCATCTTCTTGGGCAGTCCGCACTGGTGAAGACGCAGGTTCGGCCCGATGGTAATCACGGTTCGGCCCGAATAGTCAACGCGCTTGCCCAGCAGGTTCTGACGGAACCGGCCTTGCTTGCCCTTGAGCGTGTCGCTCAGGGATTTCAGAGGCCGTTTGTTGGTCCCGGTGATCACCCGACCGTGCCGGCCGTTGTCAAAGAGAACGTCCACCGATTCCTGGAGCATCCGTTTCTCGTTGCGGACGATGATATCGGGAGCGTTCAAGTCGATTAAGCGCTGGAGCCGGTTGTTCCGGTTGATCACCCGGCGGTAGAGATCGTTCAAGTCGGAGGTGGCAAACCGCCCCCCTTCCAGGGGCACCAGGGGACGGAGGTCGGGGGGAAGCACCGGAATGACGTCCATGATCATCCAGCCGGGCTCGATTCCGGATCGGCGGAAGGCGTCGGCAATCTTCAGACGCTTGGAAAGCTTCTGGCGCTTGGCCGCCGAGTTGGTGGCGCGGATGTCGGACCGGAGTTGAGTGTAGAGGCTTTCCAGGTCGAGGCTATCCAGCATGACCTTGACCGCCTCGGCCCCGATCCCGGCCTCAAACCGGCCATCGTATTGGTCCATCGCTTCATGGAGCTTTTCATCCGACAGGAGCTGCCCCCTCTGCAAGTCGGTCTCCTTGGGGTCAATGACGATGTAGGAGTCGAAGTAGAGGACCTTCTCCATATTCTTGAGGGTCAGGTCCAGAAGGTTGCCGATCTTTGAGGGGAGACTCTTCAAAAACCAGATATGAGCCACCGGGGCCGCCAGATCAATATGCCCCATCCGCTCCCGGCGAACCTTGGACTGGATGACCTCCACGCCGCATTTCTCGCAGATGACCCCCCGGTGCTTCATGCGCTTGTACTTCCCGCAATTGCACTCATAATCCTTGGTGGGCCCGAAAATCTTGGCGCAGAACAACCCGTCCCGTTCCGGCTTGAAGGTCCGGTAGTTGATGGTCTCGGGCTTTTTGATCTCCCCGTGGGACCACTGCCGGACCTGGTCCGAAGAGGCCAAAGAGATCTTGACCCCGTTGTACTGGCGGGGGTCCTTCGGCTTGGCGAAAAAATCGTATAGCGTTTCCAAAACCGTCTCCTTAACTCTCCCCTTCCAGGAGGTTGATGTCCAGCCCGAGGCTTTGCAACTCTTTGTTCAGAACCTTGAAGGATTCCGGCAGGCCCGGTTCCAGGATGTTCTGTCCCTTAACGATCTTCTCGTACATCCGGGTCCGGCCGGCCATATCGTCCGACTTGACCGTTAAAAACTCCTGAAGGGCATGGGCGGCGCCATAGGCTTCCATGGCCCAGACCTCCATCTCCCCCAGCCGCTGCCCGCCAAACTGGGCCTTACCCCCCAGGGGTTGCTGAGTAACCAGGGAATAGGGCCCGATGGACCGGGCATGGATCTTATCGTCCACCAGATGGTGAAGCTTGAGCATGTACATGGTCCCCACGGTAATCGTCTCCCGGAAAGGCTCGCCCGTCCGGCCATCATAGAGCGTGGTTTGTCCGGTCCGGGAGAGAAAGCCGGTCTCCAGCAGATCCTTGATCTCATTTTCCTTGGCCCCGTCAAAGACCGGCGTGGCCATGTGAACGCCGTTTTTGTAATGTCTGACGAAATCCCGGAGCTTCTTGTCATCGAAGCCCTCGATGGTCTCTCGGGCCGCCTTGTCCTGCTCCGTTTCGGTGGAAAAGATCCGATTGAAGACCTCCCGCAGTTCGTCGAGCCGGTTGTCGGCGACAAGCTGGTTGATCCGGTCCCCGAGCCCCTTGGCGGCGTAGCCGAGATGGATCTCCAGGATCTGACCGACGTTCATCCGGGAAGGGACCCCAAGGGGGTTGAGGACCATGTCCACCGGGGTGCCGTTCTCGAAATAGGGCATGTCCTCCTGGGGCAAAATCCGGGAGACCACTCCCTTGTTTCCGTGGCGCCCGGCCATTTTGTCGCCCACGGAGAGCTTCCGCTTCATGGCGACATAAACCTTGACCATCTTGATCACCCCCGGCGGGAGGTCATCGCCCTTTTCGAACCGGCTGACCTTCTGCTCGAACTCGGCCTGGAACTGATCGCACTGGGCCTTGTAGAGGTCGAGCAGCTCGTGGACCCGCTCCGTCTGGGCGGGATCATCCAGGACGATCCCCTCGAATTCAGCCACCGCCATCCCGTCAATCATCTCCGCCGTGATGGTCGTATCCTTGCTGATCACCATCCGCTTGTTCCGCTTCAAAGACGCCGCCGGGGTCTTGCCGGCCATCAGCTTTTTAAGCTGGGACTTGACCACGTCGGTGAGGACGTTCCGCGCGTCGTCCCGATCCTTTTCAAGCTGAAGAATCTCCTCGTCTTCGATGTCCCGGGTCCGGTCGTCTTTGTCCACGCCCCGTCGGGAAAAGACCTTGGCGTCAATGACAATCCCGTCCACGCCCGGGGGGACCCGGAGTGAGGTGTCCTTGACGTCCCCGGCCTTCTCCCCGAAGATGGCCCGGAGCAGCTTCTCCTCCGGTGAAAGCTGGGTCTCGCCCTTGGGGGTGATCTTGCCCACTAAAATATCGCTGGAAGTCACCTCGGCCCCGAGCCGGACGATCCCGCTGTCGTCAAGATCACGGAGGGCCTCGTCGCCGACGTTGGGGATATCCCGAGTGATCTCTTCCTTGCCGAGCTTGGTGTCCCGGGCCACCACCTCGAACTCCTCGATGTGGACCGAAGAGTAAACCCCGTCACGCACCAGGCGATCGGAAACCAGAATCGAATCCTCGAAGTTGTAACCGCCCCAGGGCATGAAGGCCACGGTAACGTTTTTCCCCAGGGCCAGCTCCCCGTAATCGGTCGCCGGCCCGTCGGCGATGATCTCTCCCTTCTCCACCCGCTGACCCAACTGGACAATGGGCCGCTGATTGAAACAGGTGTTCTGGTTGGAACGGACAAATTTGGAAAGGTTATAGATAGTCACCGGAGACCGATCCACCTGCCGGCTCTCCCCGTCCCCGGCTTCTTTTTCGGGCGGGTCGTAACGGAGAACAATCCGAGAGGCGTCCACGTCAACCACCACCCCGTCGTGGCGGGCCACTACGGATACCCCCGAGTCCCGAGCCACCACGCTTTCGATCCCGGTACCCACCAGGGGTGCCTCGCTCCGCATAAGGGGCACGGCCTGACGCTGCATGTTCGATCCCATGAGGGCCCGGTTGGCATCATCGTTTTCCAGAAAAGGGATGAGAGAAGCGGATACGCTCACCAACTGGTTCGGTGAGATGTCCATCAGCTCGATGTCTTCCCGGTTGACCATCATGAACTCGCCCATCACCCGGGAGGTGACCATCGTGTTGACATACTCGTTGTTGGCGTCCACCGGGGCGTTGGCCTGGGCGATGGGGTGCTCCTTTTCCTCAAAGGCGGACAGGAACCGCACATCGCTGCTCACCGTCGCGTCCGAGACCATCCGGTAAGGCGTCTCGATAAACCCGTACTCGTTGACCCGGGCATAGGTGCTCAGTGAGACGATGAGGCCGATATTGGGGCCTTCCGGCGTCTCGATAGGGCAGATCCGGCCGTAATGGGAGGGATGGACGTCCCTCACCTCGAAACCGGCTCGCTCACGGGTGAGCCCGCCCGGTCCCAGAGCCGAAAGCCGGCGCTTGTGAGTGGTCTCGGAGAGCGGATTGGTCTGATCCATGAACTGAGAGAGCTGGCTGGTCCCGAAAAACTCCTTAATCACGGCGGATACGGGCTTGGGATTGACCAGGTCGTGGGGCATCAGCGCGTCCACTTCCTGGAGGCTCATCCGCTCCTTGATGGCCCGCTCCATCCGGACCAAACCGATCCGGTATTGGTTTTCCAGGAGCTCACCCACGGCGCGAACACGCCGGTTGCCGAGATGGTCGATGTCGTCAACCATTCCCTGGGTGTCCCGAAGCTCCACCAGGGTCTTGGCGGTAAGCAGGATGTCCTCCTTGCGGAGGGTCGTTACGTTCACCGGCGTATCGACCCCCAGCCGGAGATTGATCTTCATTCTTCCGACGCCGGAAAGGTCGTAATAGGCCGACTTGAAAAACAGATGATCGACGAATTCCTGAGCCACCTCGGGGGTAGCCGGATTGCCGGGCCGAAGCCGGCGGTAGATCTCCAGCAGAGCGTCATCCTTGCTATCGACCTTGTCGAGCAGCAGGGTCTTTCGGATGGAGTCACTGGTGGAGACGCCGGAAATATGGAGGATATCGATCTTGTCGATTCCCGCGTCAGCTATGGCGTTCAGAGTCTCTTCGGCCACCGGATCATTGGCCCGGGCAATAAGCACGCCGGTTTCGGGGTGGATTACCGGCACGGCGAAAATCTTACCAATGACGTCGTCCCGCTCGATGGGAACCCGTTCCACGTTGGCGACCTTGAGCTGGCGGGTGGCCTTCCGCGTGAAAATCCGGCCCGCTTTAACCAGGACCTCGCCGGTATCGGGATGGATGATATCCCGGCCGGCCCGTTGCCCCCGAATGAACGCCTCGTCGAAAACCTTGTAAAAAGGATTGTTCGGGTCCTCTCCGGACGGATCGATGAGAATCGTTTCGGTGTTGTAAAAGTAGGTCAGCAGGTCCTCGGTGGTGTATCCAAATGCCTTGAACAGAAGGGTCACCGGGAATTTCCGCCGGCGGTCGATCCGGATGTAAACGATGTCCTTGGGATCGATCTCCATGTCGATCCAAGATCCCCGTACCGGGATGATCCGGGATGAGTAGATCACCTTGCCGCTGGAATGGGTCTTGCCTTTGTCATGATCGAAAAAGACCCCGGAGGATCGGTGAAGCTGGCTCACCACCACCCGCTCGGTGCCGTTGATGATAAAGGTGCCCTTTTCGGTCATCAAAGGGATCGTCCCGAAGTAAATCTCCTGTTCCTTGATATCGCGGATGTTACGGGTATTGGTCTCCTTGTCCGTCTCATAGACCACGAGACGGACGGTGATGCGCACCGGCAGCTCGTAGGTCATTCCCCGGTGAATACACTCCTCAACCCCGTGTTTGACTTCACCAAACCGGTAGGAGACGTATTCAAGGGATGCACTGTCGGTAAAGTCCTTGATGGGAAAGACGGATTTGAACACCGCGTGGAGGCCGACCTCCCGTCGGTCGTCCGGCAGTGTATCCATCTGCAAAAACCGCATATACGATTCCCGTTGCATACCGATGAGATCGGGAATATCGACGATCTTGCGGATCTTGCCAAAATTTTTCCGTATGCGCTTGATTGCGACGGGCCTTTCGGACATGTGCGCTCCAAATCGTGGGGTGTCGTCTTCGACAACGGGATACGGGGGCAACCGCGGCCCCCGCATCCTGATCATCCGTCCATGATATCCGGATTACTTCAATTCCACCTGAGCTCCGGCTTCTTCGAGCTGAGCTTTGATCTTTTCGGCATCATCCTTGGCGATCCCCTCCTTGACCGGGTTGGGGGCATCGTCCACCAGCGCCTTGGCGTCCTTTAATCCCAGCCCCGTAATGGCTCGGACTTCCTTGATCACCTGAATCTTCTTGTCGCCGGCCGACGTCAGAATGACGTCGAATTCTGTCTTTTCCTCGGCCTCGGCGGCTCCCTCGGCCCCGGGGGCCGCGGCCATCATGGCCATTGGCGCCGCCGCGGAGACCCCGAACTTCTCTTCCAGCTCCTTGACGAGCTCCGACAGCTCCAGAACCGTCATATTGGAAATGAACTCGATCACATCGTCTTTGGTAATATCCGCCATCTTTTCCTCCACGTCATGTTGATGCACTGTCATAGTGTTGCCTGCTCAAAAGAGCGGTGTAGATCGGCCAACCGGCCCGGATTACGCCGCTTCCTTCTGGTCCTTGATCGCCTGAAGGACGTTGAGCAATCCCCTCGGGACGCCGGCAATGGCTCGAACAAATCCGGCCGGCACCTCGTTCATGGCGCCCAAAAGCTGGGCGAGGATCGTCTCCCGGGGAGGCAGATTGGCCAGAGCCTTGATCCGCGACTCATCGAGGAGCTTGCCGTCCAGCACACCCACCCGGATACCGAGCTTTTCGTTCTCCTTGGCGAATTGACTCAGGACCTTGGCCGGGGCCACCGGGTCCGCGTAGCTCAGCGCCACGGCGGAGGGTCCGGTGAAATGATCCTTTATCTCCGCGACGCCGGTACCGTCCGCGGCCCGCGTCAACAACGAGTTCTTGACCACTCGGTACTCGACATCAACGTCCCAGAGCCGCTTGCGAAGATCGTTAATCTTCTCGACGTTCAGCCCCTTGTAGTCGGTCAAGATCACTACCTTGGCCCGGGAAAATTTCTCATTAAGCTCCGCGACCACTTCCTTTTTTCGATCCAGCTTCATACTCATCGGTTTAGTAACACCCCCTTTCAGAGGCAGCTTTTCCATCGCGGACCCAGGCGACTTGGACGTGAAACGGCATCAACGTGAAATAAGTTGAGCATTCGACGTGATCGTTTAACGGTGTCCCCGTCTCGGCAGGCGGACATAGCCATTAGACCCGGATGGACGCCCCTCCGGCGGGGCGACCGCCGGATACCCGCGGTCTTTGACGGAACAGTTGTAAAGCCTTGATGATGAATTCCGGAAACGGCTGTCAGGCTGGCGTGCTTATTTGAACAGATCCTTTATGGAGGCTATATCGACCTTGATACCGGGCCCCATGGTCGTGGAAACCGCCATCCCCTTCAGATAGGACCCCTTGCTGGAAGACGGCTTCAATCGCATGATGGTCTCCAGAAAGGCGGCCACGTTTTGCAGAAGCTTTTCAGTTCCGAAGGAGACCTTGCCCATGGTGGCGTGGACAATCCCGGCCTTCTCCACCCGGAAGTCGATCTTCCCGGCCTTAAGCTCCTGCACCGCTTTGCCTACGTCAAAGGTCACCGTGCCGGTCTTGGCGTTGGGCATCAGGCCCCGGGGCCCCAAAAGCCTTCCGATCTTGCCCACTGAACCCATCATGTCCGGCGTCGCCACCGCCTTGTCGAAACCGAACCAGCCTTCCTTGATCTTCTCGATCAGATCGTCGTTGCCGACAAAATCGGCACCGGCGTCCTCGGCTTCCTTTTCCTTTTCGCCCTTGGCAAAGACCAGGACCGATACGTCCTTGCCAATCCCGTTGGGCAGCACCACCGTCCCCCGAACCATCTGGTCGGCGTGCCGGGGATCAACCCCCAGCCGGACCGCCACGTCGAAAGACTCATCGAATTTCGCATAAGACAGGTCAATGGCCGTCTGAATGGCATCGGACAGCTCGGGCCGCATCCCGGTGTTCAGCCGTTTCCTTGCCTCGATGTATTTCTTCCCCCGCTTAGGCATGGTACCTCACTCACTCCTTACGTTCCGTTAGACAACCTCAATTCCCATACTCCGGGCCGTGCCCTCGACGATACGACAGGCGGCATCCAAGTTGTATGCGTTCAGATCGACCATCTTCTGCTGAGCAATCTCCTCAACCTGGGAATGGGTGACCGTCCCGACCTTTTCGCGCTTTGGATCTCCGGATCCCTTCTCCAGTTTCGCTGCCTTTTTGAGGAGCACCGAAGCCGGCGGAGTCTTGGTGATAAAGGTAAACGTCCGGTCCTGATAGACGGTGATCACGACCGGGATGATCATTCCCTCGTCGTTGGCCGTCCGGGCATTGAACGCCTTGCAAAAATCCATGATGTTGACGCCGTGCTGCCCCAGCGCCGGCCCAATGGGCGGCGATGGATTGGCTTTCCCCGCCATCACCTGCAGCTTAATCTGCGCGATAACCTTCTTTGCCATTACGTCCCTTCGCTCCTTCTGTCCGAGGACCCGGGCGCCGACCATCCAACGCCGAACCGCCCGTCGACCCGTCGGGGGATTACAGCTTCGTTACCTGAACGAACTCCAGCTCCACGGGGGTGGACCGGCCGAAAATGCTCACCAGGACCTTGATCTTCCCCTTTTCCGGGTTCACGTCCTCCACCGTACCGTTGAAGTTGGTAAACGGTCCGTCAATTACCCGGACCTCATCGCCGGTCTCAAATAAATACTTGGGCTTCGGTTTCTCGGCCTGCATCCGGCTCAGGATCTGGTCGGCCTCGGCGTCGGAGATGGGGGCCGGCTTATCCCGTCCCCCTAGAAAGCCGCTCACCTTGTCAGTGTTGTTGACAATGTGCCAGGTCTCATCATTCAGCTCCATGCGCACGAGGATGTAACCGGGATAGAACTTTCTGGATGAGGTTTTCCGCTTTCCCTTGACCAGCTCCACCACTTGCTCGGTGGGCACCACGATCTCGCCGAACTTCTCCTTGTGCGGCGAGGCGGCGATCCGATCTTCCAAAGCTTTCATGACCTTGGCCTCAAAGCCCGAATAAACGTGGACGATATACCATTTCAACGACATGGCGATCTCCTCGTTGGATTAGGGCAACACAATTCGAATCAGACTCGACAACCCGGTGTCCACCAATCCAAGGTAAAATGAAATAATCATGACCAGGACGATGACCACCGCGGTTGAGCCAAAGGTCTGTTTCCGGGACGGCCATGTCACCTTTTTCAGCTCAGCCCGGACCTCACGCAAAAACTGAATGCTCTTGCCAAAGATATTCTTTTCGCCGGAGGCTTTAGCCGTCCCCGCTCCCTTCTTCGAAGGCGGGGGAACAGGGCGCTTTTTCGCCTCGAGAGAGCCCGGAGGGGTTTTTCCCGCCGCTGTAGCGTCGGTCGCCCCTTCGTTGTTTTCAGCTCCCTTTTTCTTCTTTTTGGCGGTGTCTTTCTTCTTGAGTAGCCGTCCCATCTCGCTCCTAAAAAAAATCGAAAGCCCAAAGTACCGGCGGCCGATTCGGATTCCGGCGGCCGTCATCCCTTGAGCTTTGCACTCCCGTACGCTCAAGCGTAGGGTAATTCGGAATACAATGAATGGCAGGCCAGGAGGGATTCGAACCCCCAACACTCGGATTTGGAGTCCGATGCTCTACCGTTAGAGCTACTGGCCTGCATTCACTGCCCCGCCACGTGACGGCCGGCGTCGCCGTCCGATCACATGACCACGCCCCCAGACGGTCTTACTTCGTCTCCTTGTGGGGGGTGTGGGTTCTGCAAAATCTGCAGTACTTCCGAAATTGGAGTTTGTCCGGCGTCGTCCGCTTGTTCTTTGTCGTCGTATAATTCCGACGTTTGCATTCCGTACATGCAAGGGTAATAATAACTCTCACGCCCTGACTCCTTCGTCGCTACTCGATAATGTCGGCGACCACTCCGGCGCCCACGGTCCGGCCGCCCTCGCGTACCG
>CAZWGY010000075.1:11437-13529 GCA_964633575.1 uncultured Desulfobacteraceae bacterium | reverse complement strand
AGACACGAATCATGAAAAAATTAAGGAGAACCCGTATGCGCCGTTTCCGAGGTCTTATCGCCATAAGCTTGCCGGCCCTCATCTTCATCCTGACGTCGGGGCCGTGTCCGGCGGCGGAAAGCTCCGACCGATCTTGGCCGGAGATCGTTTCGGCGGCTCGGGGCCAGACCGTCGATTGGTTTATGTGGGGCGGCTGGCCGGAGACCAACGCCTATGTGACCGGCTTTGTGGCTGATGAGATGGCCGCCCGTTACGGGGTCCGGGTCCGCCAGGTCCCGGTCCGGGACATCGCCGAGGTGGTGGGCCGTCTCCTGGTGGAAAAGCAGGCCGGCAAGACGTCAGGGGGCGAGGCCGACCTCCTCTGGATCAACGGGGAGAACTTCCGGACCGCCAAGGCATATATGCTCCTCCATGGCCCCTTTGCCGACCGGCTGCCTCACACCCGGCTGGTCGATTGGGACCGGCCGTCGGTGAAAAACGACTTCGGGGTTCCGGTGGAAGGGATGGAATCGCCCTGGGGCAGCGCCCAGATCGTCTTTATTTACGACACCAAACGGACTCCGGACCCGCCGGGGACCTTATGCGAGCTGCTCGACTGGATTCGGGCTCACCCCGGCCGGTTTGCCTATCCGGCTCCGCCCGACTTCACCGGGTCGGCCTTTGTCCGGCAGGTCTTCTACCACGTCGCCGGTCCGGATCGCCAATGGACGGGGAAAATCGATCAGACCGCTTTCGACCGGGCCGCGAAAGCCACCTTTAAGGTTCTGCGGGAGATCGCCCCGGCTCTCTGGCGCGAGGGCAAGACCTATCCGGAGTCGCCGGTCCGGGTCTCCCGGCTCTTTGCCGACGGCGAGGTCGATTTTTCCATGAGCTACCACCCGGCGGAGGCGTCAAAGAAGATCCATGACGGCCTTTTCCCCGGCACGGTCCGGACCTTTGTTCTGGATGGGGGGACCCTGGCCAACACCCATTTCGTGGCCATCCCCTTTAACGCGGCCGACCGGGAGGGGGCGATGGTTCTGGCCGACTTTCTCCTCTCCCCCGAGGCTCAGCTTAAAAAGGCCGATCCCCGGATATGGGGGGATTTGCCGGCCATCGACCTCGACCGGCTCGATCCGGAATGGCAACAACGGTTCGCCGACCTGCCCCGAGGGGTGGCGACGCTGTCTCCGGCGACCCTCCAGGCTCACCGGATACCCGAGCTGCCGTCGGAGCTCCTGGTGGCTCTGGAGCGGGGCTGGGAGCGGCACGTTTTGAAGGGCCGGTGATCCCGGTTTTCGGCCGTCACGAGGGCCGGGCGTCGATCCGGTCCGGCACGGCACGGGTCTGGCTTCCCCTGGCCCCGGCCCTGGGGGTGGTGCTCGGGCTTTTCGGCGGGGGGCTCGCCCTGGGGGGGCTTCAGAGCCTCGGATATCTCCCGGCCGCCGGGATGACCGCCCTGAGCCTCGACGCTTATCGCGACATCCTGACCGACCCCGACTTCATCGGAAGCCTCTGGCTGACCTTTTACATCTCGGGAGTTTCGACCGTCATTGCCGCCGGGCTGAGCATCGTCGCGGCCCTGGCCCTGATCCGGGGCCCCGGCACCCGGCGGCTGCTCCACCTGATTTTCCAGGCTCCTTTGATGGTGCCCCATCTGGTGATCGCGGTCTCGATCATCCTGCTTCTGTCTCCGGCCGGGATGGTCTCCCGGCTGATGGTGGCTCTGGGGATCACCGAATCTTCCGCCGCTTTTCCCCTCCTGGTCAACGACCCGGCCTGTGTCGGGATCATCGTTACTTATGTCTGGAAGGAGGTTCCGTTCATCACGTTGATGCTCCTGGCGGTCCTCCGGCACACCGGGGCGGAGCTGTTGGAGGTGGGCCGGACCCTCAAGGCCGGCCGGTGGCAGCGGTTTCGGTTCATTCTTCTGCCGACCCTGGCCCCGGCCCTGGGCGGCGCGAGCCTCTTTGTTTTTGCTTACACCTTCGGGGCTTTCGAGGTCCCGTTTCTCCTGGGGCGGACCTATCCCATGACCCTCCCGGTCCGGGCGTACCGGCTTTACCGCGACGTGGACCTCATGGCCCGGCCGGAGGGGATCGCCACGGGGATC
>CAZWGY010000075.1:0-11337 GCA_964633575.1 uncultured Desulfobacteraceae bacterium | reverse complement strand
ATCCGGCTGGGGCTGGCCGAAAGCCGCCTCGGGGTGGTCCTGGTCCACCTCACCGCCTGCGTTCCCTACGCGGTGTTTGTCTTATGGGGGGTTTTCGAACAGTACGACCCGGCTTTCGAGGAGCAGGCCCGGTCCCTGGGGGCCACGCCGGTCCAGGTGCTCCGGCGGGTGACGATTCCCTTTATCCTGCCGGGGGTGACGGTGGCGGCGCTTTTCGCCTTTCTCGTTTCCTGGACCCAGTACCTGGGCACATTGATCATCGGGGGCGGCCGGATCATCACCCTCCCGGTGCTCCTCTTCGCCCTCATGGACAGCGGGGACCGGCCGGTGGCCGCCGCCGTAAGCCTGATCTTCGTGGCTCCGGCCCTGGGGGCTTTGATTCTGTCGGCCCGGGCGTTGAGCGGGAGGGCCACCGAGCCGGAGGCCTGATGGGGGAGCTGGTCATCGAGGGGCTGGCGCTGGGGTACGGCTCGACCGAGGTGGTCCGGGACCTGGGGCTGACGGTGGGCGATGGGGAGCTGGTCTCGCTGTTGGGGCCGTCCGGAGCCGGGAAGACCACGGTTCTCCGGGCGGTGGCCGGGCTGATCCAGCCGGCCGGGGGCGATATCCGGATCGACGGCAGGTCCGTCCTTCACCTGCCTCCGGAACGCCGGGACGCGGTGATGGTCTTTCAGAAGCCGCTGCTGTTTCCGTTCATGAGCGTCTGGGAAAACGTGGGATTCGGGCTCCGGATGCAGCGGCGGCTCAGCGCTGACGACCGCCGGCGGATCGACGACATCCTCGACCTGACCGGTTTGACCGGCCATGCCGGACGACGGCCCCACGAGCTCTCCGGGGGGCAGCAGCAGCGGGCCAGCCTGGCTCGGGCGTTGGTGCTTCAGCCGGCGGCCCTGCTTCTCGACGAGCCCCTGAGCCACCTGGACGCCACGCTCCGGGGCCAGATGCGCGAGCTGATCGTGGAAATCCAGAGCCGGACCCGGACCACCACCTTGTTCGTCACTCACGACCAGGCCGAAGCCCTGATGATCTCCGGCCGGATCGGCCTGTTGCTGGACGGCCGACTCCGGCAGGTGGGACCCCCCCGGGACCTCTTCCACCGCCCGGCCGATCCGGAGGTGGCCCGGTTTTTCGGAGGGGAGAACTTCTTTGCCGGCCGGGTCCGCGACGGGGTTTTCCACTCCCCCTACGTGACCGCCCCGGTTGGAACGGCGAACGGCGGCGGGGGCGGCCGGACCGCCACCATCCGGCCCGAGGACATAGTCGTCCGGGTCCCCGACGGCGGGCCGGGGGTGATCGGCCGGATCACCCGGACCCGGTTCGAGGGGGTCGCGACCCGGGTCTGGGTTGCTTGTGACGGGGTGACCTTTCTGGCCCTCAGCCCCGACCCCGACCTGCGCCCCGGTCAGACGGTCCGGGTCCATCTCCCGCCCGACCGGGTCCGGGTCTTTCCGAAATCATCCAACTCATCCCAGTAAGGAGCGCGCATGGACCCGATGGAAAAATGGCAGCCGGTGGTGGCCGATTACCTGGCCGCGACCGACTGGTCCGCCGTCCCGGCATTATGGGGCCGGACCTTCACCGTAGCTCCCCTGGCCCGAGGGGAATACAATCTCAACTACCTCCTGACGGACGGCGGCGCCCCGCTCGTCTTCCGGCTCAACCAGGGCACCCAGATCGGCCGGGACGACCAGATTCTTTACGAATACAACGCCTTGCGCCTACTCGAAGACAGCGGGGTCACGCCCCGGCCTCATGCCGTTGATGACACGGGGGCCCGGGACTGGTTCGATGGCCGGGGGATTCTGATCATGGAGTATCTTCCCGGCACGCCCCTGGACTACCGGCGGGACCTGACGGCGGCGGCCCGGCTTTTCGCGAGGATCCACCGGGTTCCCGTCCCCGAAGCGGACAACCCGCTGATCCGTGAGGATGCCCCCCTGTCGATCATCCAGGATGAGTGCGCCGGTCTCCTATACACCTATTTTAACTCCGACCTGGCCGACCCGGAGATCCGGCGCTATCTCCGGGAGCTCATCGCCTGGATGGACTCGGCCCGGTCCGCCGAGCGGTTTTTGTTGGCCGATCCCTGGCCCTGCATCGTCAACACCGAGGTCAACGCCAACAACTTCATCGCCAATCGGGTGGCGGGAACCCTCCACCTGGTGGACTGGGAGATGCCCCGGTGGGGCGATCCCACAAGCGACCTGGCCCATTTTTGCTCCCCGCTGACCACCCTCTGGAAGACCGATTACCGGATGACCGGAGATGACCGGGAGCGCTTCCTGAAAACTTATGCCGACGCCGTGGGCGACGCTCACCTCAGCGACACCTTGGGCGAACGGATGCGGTTGCGGGAGCCGTTCGTGCTGTCGCGGGGAATTTCCTGGTCGGCTTATGGGTGGGTGGCCTATCAGACCGATTTCAGCGGAGTGAAAAATCCCGACACCTGGGAGGTTTTAAACCGGTACCTGGACCTCGCCTTTATCCGCTCCCTGTTCGACCCGATCCTCGCCCGGGCCCCGGACCGGTTTTACGTGGACGGGTGACCGGGAGGCAGGTCCCCGAGCCGGTCCGCGAGGGGGCGGGCCACCCGGGCAAACAGCCCTTCACAGAACCGGCAATCATCGCAGCGGCCGTCGCATCCGGTGAGCTGGTCGAAAAAGTCGGCGGGGAGGGCCGGGTTGTCGATATAGTAGCGATCCGCCATCCAGTGGGGGGCGTCCAGGAGGTCGAGGAGGTTTCCCGGATAGGCCCCGTCGAGATAGGCTCGGACCACCCGGGACAAAAAAGCCGGGCCGAGGGTCCGGCCGCAGACCTTGACGAAGTCGATGATCCCCCGGTATTGCCCCAGGTCCTCGGGGCGGATAAAGGGGGAGCGGAAGATGGCCTCGGGGCTCTCCGTGAGATACCGGATGCAGCCCAACCGGCGGTTGAGCTCGAAGGTATCCATGCCCCGGCCCAGATGGGTCAGAGCGATGAGGGCGTCGTGAGCGGGCTTGAAAGGGCAGCGGTGGAGGCAGCCTTCGTTGGCCAAAAGACCGATCCGGAGTCCGGGATGGTCGGCCCGAAGCCGGGTGGCGGTTTCGCTAAGGGCATCGGGGGATCGGTTGAGGCCCCGGTCGAGGACCAGGCGGCGGGGCATCCGAAACCGGGTCCGGGCGATGATTTCCATGACGGCCTCGGCCTTGCCGGCGGTGTCGATCATGAAGTTGACGCTCGGGACCGCCTCCAACCGGGCGGCGGTCTCCGGCCCGGCATCGGACAGAGCGGTTAAATGATAGGGGTCGGCGAAGACGATCCCGTCAATGGCTGACGCATCGACAAGGGCATCGAGCCGGTGGAGGACGGCTTTGAGGGCTTCGGGGTCGGTGTAGGCCCCGGGCGGATGGAACCGGCTGTTGAGCAGGGCGAGACGCCGGGGGCCCCGAATCCGGCGAAGGGATTCGATGAGATCCGCCATGGACCGGTTTTCGAGCCGGTACCGGGCATCGGGGATGCCGGGGGCCTGGAGGCCGACGTGAACGGACTCGACGGCATCGGCCCGGCGGATCAGAAACCGGAGGTAGTCGGGATCGGGGGAAAAGGGAACGTCCAGTTGCATGGGTTCCAGGGATGCCCCGCGAGGTGATAAATCCTCGCGGGGCGTGTCGTTTGGGGGAATTGTCGTTCGGGAAAAAACCCCGTGGGCTGATTTTGGATCAGCCGTTGGCCGCCATCGAGACGTCGGGCTTCCTTTCGGACCGGAACGCCCGGTCGAGGGCTTCGTCGATCCGATCGACGAAAACGATCTCGATGGCCTCCCGGACCTCTTCGGGGATGTCGTCCAGGTCTTTTTCGTTCCGGCGGGGGAGAATCACCGTGGCGAGGCCGGCCCGGTGGGCCGCCAGGACTTTCATCTTGATTCCGCCCACGGGCAGAACCCGGCCCCGGAGGGTCACCTCGCCGGTCATCCCGGTGTCCCCGCGCACCGGCTTGCCCGAAAAGAGGCTGGCCATGGCCATTACCATGGCTACTCCGGCCGATGGCCCGTCCTTGGGAATGGCGCCGGCCGGGACATGGAGATGGACGTCGGTTTTCTCGAAACCGTCGGGATCGACGTGGAGCTCAACCGCTTTGGCCCGGACATAGGAGTGGGCGATCTGGGCGCTTTCCCGCATGACATCGCCGAGCTGTCCGGTAAGGGTGAGCCCGCCCTTGCCCCGCATCCGGGTGGCTTCGATAAAGAGGATGTCCCCGCCGGTGGCGGTTACCGCCAGGCCGGTGGCGATCCCCGGAATCTCGATCTGCTCGGAGAGGTCCGACTCGAACTGTTCCTTTTTAAGATACGTCCGGACCAGCTCGGGGGTGATCTCGGACCGGGTCAGCTCGTGGCCCACGATCCGGACGGCGCTCTTCCGGCAGACGGCCCCGATCTGGCGCTCGAGGTTCCGGACTCCGGCTTCCCGGGTGTAATCCTCGATGATCTTTTTCAAGGCCGTCTCGGAAAAGGTGACCTCATCCGTCCGGAGGCCGTTGGCCCGGATCTGGCGGGGGACCAGGTGGCCCTCGGCGATCTTGAGCTTTTCCAGCTCGGTGTAACCGTCCAGGGAGATGATCTCCATCCGGTCCAAGAGGGGCGCGGGGATCGTCCCCTTCTGGTTGGCGGTGGTGATGAACATCACGTCGGAGAGGTCGAAATCGACGTCGAGGTAGTAATCCCGAAAGGCCCGGTTCTGGGCCGGGTCGAGGACCTCGAGGAGAGCGCTGCTGGGGTCGCCCCGCCAGTCGCTGCCCACCTTGTCCACCTCGTCGAGCATAAAGACCGGGTTCCGGGTTCCGGCCCGTTTGATGGCCTGGATGATCCGGCCGGGCATGGCGCCGATGTAGGTCCGACGATGGCCCCGGATCTCGGCCTCGTCGCGCATCCCGCCCAGGCTCATCCGGGTAAACTGCCGGCCCAGGGCCCGAGCGATGCTCTGGCCCAGGCTGGTCTTGCCCACGCCGGGGGGGCCGGCAAAGCAGAGGATGGCTCCCATGGCTTCATGGCCGCCGGGGAGATCCTTGTCCGGCTCGATAGCCCCCCGCTCGGCCACCAGCTTCCGGACCGCCAGGTACTCGATGATCCGCTCCTTGACATCCTGGAGGTCGTAATGGTCCTCATCGAGGACCCGGCGGGCCCGGTCGATGTCCATCTGGTCCTCGCTGGTTTGGGTCCAGGGCAGCTCCACGATCCAGTCGAGGTAGGTTTTGATGATGGAGTATTCCGGCGCGTGGGGGGACATGGACCGGAACCGTTTGAGTTCTCGCAGGGCTTCCTTCAGGGCCTCATCGGGCAGGTCCAGCTCATCCAGAGCGTCGGCATACTCGTCGGCTTCAGAGACGCCTTCCTCGGTTTCGCCCAGCTCCTTGCGGATCGCCTTGAGCTGCTGCCTTAGAAAAAACTCCCGCTGGGCCTTGTCCATTTCCTCCTTGGCATCCGACTGGATTTTTTTGCCCAGGGAGAGGACCTCCCGCTCGTGGCTCAGGTGGCCGATCATGGTCCGGAGCTTTTCCTTGAGGTCGTCGGTCTCCAGGAGTTTCTGGGCCCGGTGGAGCTCCAGGTTGGCATTGCTGGCGACCATGTAAACGAGAAACCGCGGGTCGGTGACCCGGTTGAGGATGTCGGCCGCTTCCTTGGGATAGTTGGGCGACAGGGCGATCACCTCGTGGGCCAGGTCGCGGAGGCTTCGCTTGAGCGCGTCGATCTCCACATCCTGGGGCACCGGCTCCGGAATTCGCTCCACCTCCGCGGAGAGATAGGGTTCTTCCGCTTCGATCCACCGGCGAACCCGGATGGGGTCCTGACACTGGACCAGCACCTGGAGGGATTTGTCCTTGGGTCGCATCATCCGCTCGATCCGGGCCAATGTCCCCACTTCGTGGATCTGGCCCGGCTTCGCCGGGTCGGCGGCGGGGTCCCGAGCCGTGAACAGCCCGATCATCCGGTCTCCTCGATAGACCTCTTCGACCAGGCGGACCGAGCGGGGAACCCCGATGGACAGGGGCAGCACTGTATGGGGAAACGCCACCGTGTTCCGAAGCGGCAACACCAGCAGCGGCGAAGGGATTTCATTCGATTTGATCGAAGATCTATCCCACTTATTTCCATGCTTGTTAACGATATCTTTGGGGTCCATTAAGCTTTGCTCCTTTTCGGACGGAAATCAAAAACACCAGGCCCCGTTTCCCGGCCGGCAAGAACCCGCCAAGGGCGCGCCATGCGCCGGGTGACGGGGCCGGTTCCGGAGAAAAGGCGGCACTTGCATATTTGAAAAGATAATGCCAATCGATTTGATGTAAAGTTGAGCGCCTGGAATTGGCGGCCGGCGGGGAGCCCGACCGGGGAGACGCCGGGGATCAACCATTTGACATGATGAACGGCCGTCCGCATTTTGTGAACGGAAAAACGGCGGCCGGGTCCGGCGGCGGTCCCCGGTCAGGCCGTCAAGGCGCGCATGGAAGGAGGCTATCTTGAAAATTCGAGTGGACACGATTCCGGAATCGGGCAAGGATGTGGCGTACTCTCGGGAACCGGACCGGTTTCCCGTGCTGGCGGAGATGGCCGCGGGGGATGCCTGCCGGTTTTTATCGCCCGTCCGGGTCCGGCTTCATCTCCGGTGGGTCCGGGAGATGATCGAGGCTGAGGGAACCGTGGAAACCGACGTGCGCATGGCCTGCCGCCGCTGTATGACGCCCCATAAGACTCCGATTTGCCGGCGGGTCACCGTCCATTACACCCGGGAACCGCCGGACCTGTCGGAAGCGGATACCGGTGACGGAGTGGAACTCAGTGCCGACGTGATCGGCATGATCCCCTTTTCCGGCGACACCATCGATCTGGACGAGATGATCCAGGAGCAGGTGGTGTTGAGCGTCCCTCCATGGCCCCTCTGCCGCCCGGACTGCCGGGGGCTCTGCCCTCAGTGCGGAGCCGATCTGAACCGCGAAACCTGTGAGTGCGAGGCCCCGGTGTTGGATGACCGCTTTGCCGTCCTTAAAACCCTCAAGCTCGACGAGAGCGGGTAGTCGAAGGAAGCGAGCCGTTCTCGGACGGGGGCAATGCCTTCCGGGGAGCCGAAGCCTCGCCCAAAGCGCGACGGGAGGTCCCAGTGGATTCAACATCCGCCGCCGACGATCTCTCCCGTGTACCGGCGCGTGACTTCTTCCCCCTGTTCCGCCCCTGGACCAGGACGCTCAGGGACGAGATAAATCGCCCCAACCGGTCGGCCTGACGCCTCAAGGTGTTGGCGTCGGCGGCGGTTTCCTCGGCGGTGGTGGCGTTTCGCTGGACCACTTCGTCCATCTGAGCGATGGCCCGGTTGACCTGCTCGATCCCCTGGGATTGCTCCCCCGTGGCCCGTGAGATCTCCTCGACCAGATCCCGTGCCTGGCGGATGGCTTCGGCGTTTTTCTCCATGGCCTCCAGCGCGAGCCGGTAGTCCCGGGCAATCTCACCGATCATCCGGTTCGTCTCATCGATCCGGTCGGTGGCGTCGCCGGCGGTGGATGCCGTGCGGAGAGCCAGGTTCCGGACCTCTTCGGCCACCACCGCGAAACCGGCGCCGGTCTCGCCGGCCCGGGCCGCTTCGATGGCCGCGTTCAAGGCCAGGAGATTGGTCTGAAAGGCGATCTCGTCGATGCTCCCGATCATCTCCGCCGACTTTTCACCGGCGGTCACCGTGGCATCCATGGTCGTCTGCATCCCCCGAATCCGCCGGCTCACCTGCTCAAATCCTTCCAGGGCCTCTTCCTGCATGAAGCGGTTGGCCTCCCGGGCGTTGTCGGCGTTGCGTCGGGTCAATGTCGCCATCTGTTCCAGGGTTGACGAGGTTTCCTCCAGCGCGGCGGCCTGCTGAGAGGTTCCTTCGGCCAGGAAGTTTCCGTTTTCAGCCATCCGCTCCGACATCTCAGCCACCTGGCCGGCGGCGCTGCCCATCCCGGCGACGATTTCCTTGACGGGCCGGGCCACCGTCCGGGCGATCCCGAAAATCACCGTCGAGACCAACAGGATAATGGCCAGTGATACGCCGACGTGAAGGGCCGCCAGCCGCATCAACGGGGTGATCAGCTCAGACTCCGGGATGGTCGTCATCACCGCCCAGGGCACGGGGCTCACGTCCGCCCGGGCAACGATCAGCGAGCGATCCCCATCAGTCATGGAATAAAGCTGGACGTCTTCTTGCTCTGGCGGCGCCAGCTTCTCCTGGAGCACCCGGCCGGCATCCGAATGCGCGATCACCGTGCCGTCCGCTCCCAGCAGCATGGCATGACCGCTCTCCCCGATCCGGACGGGGGTGATCACCTGATCGGCAAAGTAAGACAGCTTGACCACGGCAAACAGGGCGCCCAGTGTCTCCCGTCCCTCGGTCACGGGAGCGGCGACGGTGAAGACCGCCCCAAGGTCCTCTCCTCCGGTGAACACCTCGGAGACATGGACCGATCCGTCGAGGGCCGCCCGATAATCGTCCCGCCCGTAAATCCCCTGTTGATCGATATAATCGGGCTCGGAGGAAGCGATGATCCGGCCATCGAGATCCGCCAGGTTGATGGACGCGAAGGTGTCGGTCTTGAGCACCTGGAAGAGATTATTGAGGGACGCACGGATCCGCATACCCACCATGGAGTCTTGAAAGGCCCACCGGCAGTCCTCCTGCCGGCTCCATGCCTGGATGCTCATCCGGATGTCGCCGATCCAGAAATCGACCGCCGTGGCCACCGCGTCGGCGGTCCGGACCAGCTCCCCCTCAAAGGAGTGACGGACGTTCTTCCGGGCTTCATAGTAAGTCGCGGCGGTCAAAATTGCGGTGCCGACCATGACGGCGATGACCGTTGGAATCAAAAAGCGATTGCCAATACCCAGTTTCACTTTAATTGCCTCTTGTCTCTTTCAATGATGATTATTTAGAAGCCGGGGTGCTTTCGATCCGGTCGAAGGCCCTGCTGGCCCGTCGGAAAAGCGCTTCGGTGACATCGACGCCGATCTTCTCGGCGGTTTCCAGGTTGATCGCGATCTTCTTCGGCGTATCGAAAGTCATCTCCAGCTCCCGGGGTCTGGCGCCATTGAAAATCCGGGCGATAGCCGCCGCGTGAAACCGGCCGACGGCCAACGGTTCCGCCGTGGAAAGGCTCATCAGAAACCCCATGGCCACCTCTTCCGCCCCGGCCTGGGAGAAGGTCGGAATCCGATGATCGATGGCAATCCGGGCCAGGGTGGGGACGGTGCCCGGATTGACCCCCGCATGGCGGGTGACATACAGGGCATCAACCGATTTGACAAGCTTTCGAAAACACTCAATGAAATCCGACTCATAGACCCGAATATCATCCACGCCCGCGGTGACCCGGCAGGTGACCACATCAAAATCCCGATCCTTGGCCACCTTGTAAACGGTGTCGATGGCCGCGTAGGTCCGCCCGCTGTCGGTGTTCTCGTAAACCATACCGAGGATTTTAAACCCGACAATATCGTGGAACATCTCGAGCTGAAGGCCAAATCGGTCCGGCTCCACCCGGGTATGGAAGTAATCCAGACCGGGATCATCTCCAGTTTTCACAAGCCCGGCGGCGATTGGATCACTGATGGACAGTGCCACAACCGGAGTTTGATGCGCGTTTGTGGCGAGATCCCGCCCGGCCCAGGTGCCTTCGGCGATGATCAGATCAATATCACCCGCCTTCAGTCGCCTGATGATCCGAACCCTCAGCGTTTCCCGGCACCGCTCGTCCCAATTGGCGGAATAGAAGGCATCCTTGACAAATTCGAGATAGTCGCTGTTCGCGGACCGGGCGAGCCATTTCCATCGCTTTCGGTTGGAGGCCATTGCCGACAGTCCGGGGGCCGGCTCCATCCACCCAAGTTCGGCCAAGGCATTGACAATGGCGATAAAGGATTCCTCATATTCAGTATATGGCCCGCCCTCGTAATACGCAATCCGCCATTTCGCGCCATCATGAGTCACCGGCGCCGTGGAAAAGTGATCCGGCTCCGATGCCGGCGCGATTCCGCATAAAAGCAAAAAGGTTATCAAGACTAAAGCGAATCGCATCCTTACCGCCCTATCTTCCATTTTCGCCCGGCGGCGGGATGTCGCCCGCGACGCTATTCGGGCCCGCCAATGGTATCATAAACCTCGTCCACCTGTTTTAAAATGGATGTGGTGATCTCAAGACCGAGGAGATCGGCGGTTTTCAGGTTGATCGCGATCTTGGGCGGCGCTTCATAAATCTGACCGATCTGACGGGGCTTGGCGCCATTAAACACCTTGGCGATGGTTTGCGCGGAAAAAAGGCCGGGAAGGTTGAAATCCAAGGGGGGAATGCTCATTAAAAAACCGGCCTTGACCTCGCTAGCCGCTGTCTGGGAAAAAGTCGGAATTCCGTTTTCGTAAGCGATTTTGGCCAGATCCGGGATCGTATCCCGGTTGATGCCGCTGTGGGGAGCGACGTAGATGGCCTCGGCGGTTTTCACGAGCTTTCGGAAACAGTCGCGGACCCCGGCTTCATCGGCGGCCAGGTCGCCGGACTCGCTTTCCACTAAGCAGGGAACGACGGTAAAGCCCCGTTCGCCCGCGATGGTCTCAACATCTTCAACCGCGGCGATGCTCCGCCCCTCGACGGAATCCTCATAGACAAGGCCCAGGGAAGAAAAGCCGATCAGATCGTGAAACACCGACACCTGCCGTTTGTACCGGTCGGGATCCACCCGGGCGTGGACGTGATCGTATCCGGAATCCGAGGCTTTCTTGACAATACCCGCGCTGACCGGGTCGTTCGAGGCTACCACGATGGTGGGGGTATCGTGTCTGTCGTTGGCGAGGTCCTGACCGGCCCAGGTGCCGGCGGCGATCACGAGATCAATATCATCGGCCTTGTTGAGCCGGTCGATGAGCCGGGCTCTGACCTCCTCCCGCCGTTTCTCGTCCCATCCGGCGCTGTAATGGCCGTCTTCCAGAAAGCGAAGATAAGGGCTTTTTGCGGTATCGACGAGCCGGCGCCAGACGTCGTCGGTGGTTTCACCGGATAGTGGGGGGAGCTCGGCCCGCTCCAGCCATCCCAGCTCCATCAGGCCGTTTGCGATACCGATGAGGTATTTTCGGTAGTCAACGTAGGGACCTCCCTCGTAGTAGGCGATCCGCCATGTTTTGCCTCCATTGTCGACCGGCTCCGTGGAGAAAGACTCCGGCTCGGCGGCCGGCGCGCCGCTGGACCAGAAAACAGCCGTCAACACCAACAAACCAATGCCCCTGCTCAGGATTTTCATCGCGTCGAATTCCTTTGAAATCGATTTGTACCCCATCCGATGAGACCTCCGAGGTTTCC
>CAZWGY010000074.1:10375-13600 GCA_964633575.1 uncultured Desulfobacteraceae bacterium | reverse complement strand
CTATACCACACCTCATGAAAACAGCGCCGTGCTCACATACCGCTCCCCGGTGCTCGGGAGAACGGTGACGATCCGTTGACCGGCTGATTCGGGCCGGCGGGCGAGTTTCAGGGCGGCGGCTATGTTGGCCCCGGACGAGATTCCGCAGAGAATCCCGGCGGTCCGGGCCAGGCGCCGGGCGGTTTCCAGGGATTCCTCGCCGGTCACCGTGATGATCTCGTCGATGAGGGACCGGTCGAGGACTTCGGGGATGAAGCCGGCTCCGATCCCCTGGATGAGGTGGGGGCCTGGCGAGCCGCCGGAGAGGACCGGCGATTCGGCCGGTTCCACCGCCACCGCCCGGAAGTTTGGGTTTCTGGCCTTGAGGGCTCGGGCCACGCCGGTGAGGGTCCCGCCGGTGCCCACTCCGGCGACGAAGACGTCCGCGGCGCCGCCGGTGGCCTCCCAGATTTCCACCGCCGTGCTTGCCTCGTGGGCCGCCGGGTTGGCCGGGTTGGCGAATTGATTGGGCATGAAGGCGTTGGGCGTCTCGGCCACGATGGCTTCGGCCCGGGCCACCGCTCCGGGGATGCCATCGGCTCCCGGCGTGAGGGTCAGATCGGCGCCGAAGTGGCGGAGCAGCTTTTGCCGCTCGACGCTCATGGTCTCCGGCATGGTCAGGCGGAGTTTGAGGCCCCGGGCCGCGCAGACAAAGGCCAGGGCGATCCCGGTGTTGCCGCTGGTGGGTTCGACGATGAGGGTGTCCGGGCCGATCCGGCCGGCTGCCCGGGCGGCGTCGATCATGGCCCGGCCGATCCGGTCCTTGACGCTGCCGGCCGGGTTGAAAAATTCGAGTTTGGCCACCACCTCGCCATGGAGCGTGCCGTCGTCGGCATCGATCCGGACGAGGGGGGTCTGGCCGATGGTTTGCGCTATGTCGGAATGGATCATGGGAGCAGTCCTTTCGTTCGCGGGTGCCGGGCACGACGGCCGCCGGTGCCCGGTTGGGGATTCCGTCGATGGGCATCGCCGCGAAAGCAGGCGATGCCATTTCCGCCAAGATTATAGCCCGGTGGAGCCAAAAGTGCAAAGGCGGACCACGAAAGCCTTGACCTTCCCCGGATTTTCCGTATACTGAAAGGGTCACTTCGGCCAAGCGGCATCGGGATATCCGACCGCGAATCCGCCCGGCATCCCCCGCCGGGCGACCCCCACCGGCTCTCGTCCGGTTTGCGCGCCCGATTTCATCCGACCCCATCGGCGCGCCGGTTTTGCCCGAAGACCATTGGATTTCAATTGAATTTCACCCCCCGGCTTCGGCCCGGTTTGTCCCGCGTCCGGACATCGGAGTCGTGGCTCCGGCCGCCGAAGCCCGAACCCTGAAACCAGGAGGTAACACCATGAGGACACCTAGTTGGCGTATTGTTTGTCTGACCGTAATCCTGACGGCCGCCCTGATCATCCCGGCGACGACGGGAATTGCCGCGTCGAAGCGGATCGTTTTCGGCGACATGAGCTGGGACAGCGCCCGGATTCACAACCGGATCGTAGCGGCGATCATCGCGGAGATGGGATACGAAAGCGAGTTCATGCCCGGCGGAACCCCGATCATGGTCCAATCTCTCATGAAGGGAGACATCGACGTGGACATGGAGTCCTGGACCCAGAACGTCCAGGAGCTCTACGACCGGGGGATCGCCGAGGGGACTATCATCGACCTCGGCCCCAACTTCCCCGATAGCTGGCAGGGCTGGCTCGTGCCGAGCTTTGTCATCCACGGGGACCCGGAGCGGGGGATCGAGCCCATGGCTCCGGAGCTCCGGTCGGTCTTTGACCTGCCCAAGTACTGGAAGCTCTTCAAGGACCCCGAGGACCCGGGCAAGGGGCGGTTTTACAACGCCATCGCCGGGTGGGCGGTAACCGAGCTTAACGAGCAGAAGTTTGCCGCCTACGGGCTTGACGAAACCTATAACCCCTTCGTCTCCGGCTCCGACGCGGCTCTGGCCGGTTCGATGGTCGCCGCCTACGAGAAGGGCAACCCCTGGTTCGGCTATTATTGGGGTCCCACCTGGGTCCTCGGAAAGCTCGAGATGACGCCTCTCGAAGAGCCCCCTTTCGACCCCGAGGTCTGGGAGAAGACCAAAGCCTGCGCCTTCCCGCCGGTGGATGTCAACATCATAGTCAACCATAAGCTGCCCGAGCGGGCTCCCGACGTGGTGGAGCTCCTCAAGAAGTACGAAACCACCATGGCGCTGAATAACGAGATGCTGGTTTACATGAAAGACGAGGGGGCCAGCGCCGAAGAAGTGGCCGCGTGGTTTTTGAAGCGCCACCCCGAAATCTGGACCCAGTGGGTAACGCCGGAGATCGCCGAAAAGGTCAAGGCTGCTCTTCGATAATTGATTTACAGCCCGCGGACCGTTCACCGTTCGCGGGCGCACTCTCTTTTTAAGGAAGGATCGCTTCAGCCATGTTCGAGTTTCCGGAATTCATCGACATCCCCCTGGCGGTCTGGATCGAGCGGGCCATGAAATGGGTGCTCCACAACTGGGGCGGCTTTTTCGATGCCCTGGGCGAGATTTTGCTCCGTTTTTTGCTCTGGCTGGAATGGGGGTTTCTCTGGGTTCCCTGGTTCGTGGTGATTCTGGTGGTGGCCGCCGCTGCCCGGGTGCTCATCCGGCGCTGGTGGGCGCCGGTGCTCATGGCCGCGATGATGTTCTGCATCGGCGGGTTCGGCTATTGGGAGATGGCCATGAAGACCCTGGCCCTGGTCACCGCCGCTGTGGTGATTTCGCTGGTGATTGGAGTGCCCACCGGGATTTTCATGTCCCGGAGCGACCGGCTGGAGATGGTGATCAAGCCGATTCTGGACGCCATGCAGACGATGCCCTCCTTTGTCTATCTCATCCCCGTGCTGATGCTCTTCGGCCTGGGCAAGGTCCCGGCGCTTTTCGCCACCATCGTTTATTCGGTTCCGCCGATCATCCGCCTGACCAACGTGGGAATCCGGGAGGTGCCCCATGATATGGTGGAGGCGTCTCAGGCTTTCGGCGCCACCGACTGGCAGACCCTCCTCAAGATCCAGCTTCCCCTGGCCCGGCCGACCATCGTGGTGGGAATTAACCAGACCACCATGATGGCCCTGGCCATGGTGGTGGTGGCGTCCATGATCGGGGCCAAGGGGCTGGGCATGGAAGTGCTCCTGGCGATCAACCGGATCGAGGTGGGGCGGGGGTTCGAGGCCGG
>CAZWGY010000074.1:0-10275 GCA_964633575.1 uncultured Desulfobacteraceae bacterium | reverse complement strand
TGGCCTTTGAAGATTTCCCGGAGGTCGGCGAGGGCGTCGGCGGCCGTCACCGGGTCGGATGCCGACAGGCTCGCCTCCAGCGTTTCCAGGGCTTCGGCCGTGTCGATGTTGGATGGCGCCGGCGTTTTGGCTTCCGCTTCGCCCAGGGCCGCGGCCGCCATTTCGGCCAGTTGACGGTGAGCGGCGGACACGGCGGTCATTTCAGCGGCCACCCGGTCGATTGCCGCATCAACGCCCGTTTCCGAGCGGGCGGCGCGTTCCAGGGATCGGGCCGCCGATTCGAGGTCCGGGGCGGCTACGTTTCCGGCGGCCCCTTTCAGACCGTGGGCCCTGGACCGAAGCGCGTCCCAGAGGCCCTCGTCGGCCAGGTCGGCCAGAACCGAGGCCATTTCCCGGTGCTCATCGCAGAACCGCCCCAGGATTTCGATGTACCGGTCGGCATCGCCTTCGAACCGGTCCAGGGCAGCGGGCAGGTCGATGCCGGGGAGGTTCAGGTCCCGGGCGTATTCGGGAATTTCGGGAGCGGTCTCGGGGCCGGGCGGCGGGAGCGGCAGGTGGCGGGACAGAACATCGAACAGGACCCGGCGCCGGATCGGCTTGGCCACGTAATCGTCCATCCCGGCCTCCAGACAATGCTCCCGGTCCCCGTCCATGGCCTGAGCGGTCATGGCGATGATGGGGATGCGGGGGGAGCCGGGCCGGCCGGCCTCCCACTTTCGGATCGCCCGGGTGGCATCCACGCCGCTCATCACCGGCATCCGGACATCCATGAGCACCGCGTCTCCCTTTCCGGCGGTTACCGCCGCCACCGCCTTCCGCCCGTTCTCCGCTGATGTGACGACCATGCCGGCCTTTTCGAGGATCTCGGTGGTGATGAGGCGGTTGATGGCGTGGTCTTCGGCCAGGATGATCCGGATTCGCGAAAACCGGGCATCGGTCGCGAGGGGTTCCGAGGGCGGCGTCCCGCCGTCCGTCAAACCGAAGGCAACCCGGACGGCATCCCGGAGCGGCAGCGGGTGGACCGGCCTGGTCAACCATGCCGCCGGCGCGGCTCCATCGCCCGCCCGGCCGCCGTCGGCGATGGCGATGATCCGGGCGTTGGGCCATCGGCTTCGGGGGTCCGGCATCTCCGTGTTCCATAGGATCAGGTCAAAAGGGGCATCCGCCGGGGGATCGCCGCCGCCGTCCACTCGGAAGCCCATGGCCGAAAGCTCCCGGCGGATCGCCCGGCGGGCGACCGGGTCGCATCCGATCACTTCCGCCCGGAGGTTCCGGAGCTCGGCCGGCAGGCGGGGCGGTTCGGCCCCCTGGGGGTCGAGGGTAAGGCGGGCGGTGAAGGTAAAGGCGCTCCCCGCGCCGGGCCGGCTTGCGACCCGGATTCGCCCGCCCATGAGCCCGACGATCCGCTTGCAGATGGCCAGCCCGAGGCCGGTGCCGCCGTACTGGCGAGTGATCCCGCCGTCGGCCTGGGTGAAGGCTTCGAAGAGCTTCGCCCGCTGGTCCGATTCGATGCCGATCCCGGTGTCCCGGACCCCGACGGCGAGAGTGAGGCCGGGGAGCGCGTCATCCGATTCCGGGGCGGTCCGGGTCCGGCGGACCCAGACCACGACCCGTCCCCGTTCGGTGAACTTGAAGGCGTTGGAGATCAGGTTCATCAGAACCTGGCGGAGGCGGAACGGGTCGCCTATCAGGCCGTCGGGGACCGATGGATGGACGTCGATCACCATTTCCACGGGCCGGTCGGAGTTCCGGTCTCCAAATATCTCGCAGGTCTCGCCCACCATCTCGCGGAGGGAGAAGGGGATTTCCTCGATGTCCAGGCGGCCGGCCTCGATCTTGGAGAAGTCGAGGATGTCGTTGATGAGGTGGAGCAGGGACCGGCCCGAGGTGTGGATGATTTCCAGGTACTCCCGCTGCCGTGGATGCGGATCCGCGCCCAGAGCCAGCTCGCAGGCCCCGATGATCCCGTTCATGGGGGTCCGGATCTCGTGGCTCATGTTGGCCAGAAACTCGCTTTTGGACCGGTTGGCCGCGTCGGCGGACCGGGCCAGGTTCCGGGCGTGGCGGATGGCGTCGGCCAGCCGCTGGTTGGCCTGCCGAAGGGCTTCGGTCCGGTCGGCCACCCGCCGTTCCAGCTCCTCGTTGACCGTCTGAAGGCGCCGCTCGCTCTCCCGGAGCCGGACTTCGGATGCCTGAAGGGCCGCTCCCTTCAGCCGGAGGTCCGCCGTGGCCAGGTCCACCTTCCGCTTGAGGCCGACATTCCAGGTCCAGATGATGATCCCGCCCCCGGCGGTTACCAGCACCAGCACCCCGACGCCGATGAGGGGCCAGGGAATCCAGTGGCCCAGGGTGATCCCGGTCCAGCGCCGCTCCACCGCCTGGATCTCGTCGGCCGAAATCCGGCCGAACCCGCTGTCGATCCGGGCGACCAGATCCGGCCGGTCCGCCCGGACGACGGCCCGGATATCGGCGGTGAACAGGCGGTGGCGGCTGTGCCGGAAACGGCGGGCCTGACCGGTCCGGCCGATGTGGAGCAGGACCTCGGGGAGCATGCCCGCAAAGACCCGGATTTCCCCCGCCAGGGCCGCCCGGAGGATCGTCGGATAGTCGGGATAGCGGGCCAGGGGGACATCCGGGAAATGCCGCCGGAGATACCCGTCGGCCACATCCCCGCGGACCACTCCCACCCGAAAAGCGATGAGGTCTTCGAGGTCGTCGATCCCGCCCGCCGACCGAAGGGCAAAGACATCCACGGAGACGCGGTAATACGGCTCGGACCGGGCCAGATCCCCGGCATCGGGAAGCCCCGCCAGCCCGCTGATGACATCGATTTTTCCCGCCCGGAGCCGGGCGACGGCCGCATCGGGCGACAGGAGCCGGTAATCGACGGGTATCCCGGTCTTCCGGGACCAGATTTCCCAGATATCCACCAGGATGCCGTCAGCCCCGCCGTCAACGGTTTCCATCTCGAAGGGGGGAGACTGCCGGACCCCGGCCACCCGAAGGATTTCGGGATGATCATCCGCGTCAACGGACGGAACGATCCAGAGGACCGCGATCAGAACCAGAACCAGGGCCGGAAGATGGGGGAAGGCACGGCGCATCGATTACCGGTCGGCGACGGTCGCCAAACCCCGCCACGGCCGGGGCAGCCGTCGGATGAGCAAGCAGACCAGATAGGTGCTGATAAACTTGTCGATAAAGTTGGCCGGCAGGCGGACGAGAAACGCGCTGGACAGAACCTGATGGCCCGATTCCACGAGAATGGCGAAAAAGGCGTCGATGTTTCCGCCGGTGACGCCGCCGAACAGGTAAACCGCGATGGGGGTGGCGATCAGGGGGCAGAGGACCGTCAGGATCAGGGTGGCATAGAGGGGCGTGAGCAGATCGGTGAACCCCCGCCGCCGGCTCAGCGCGCCCACCACCAGGCCGATCAGGGCGTTGACCAAACCGAAGGGGATGCTCACGGGGTCGGCGAAAACCCCGATGATCAGGTTCGACAGGAGCCCGGTCGCCGCCCCCAGCCAGGGCCCCAGGACCGCCGCGGCCAGGACGGTCCCGATGCTGTCCAGAAACAGCGGGGAATCGACGGCGGCGTTGACCACCGTCCCGAGCAGGTTGATGGCGATCCCCACCGGTATGAAGGGGATCAGCAGCGGCCGTTCCCCGCCGTTCCCGCCGTCCATAACGCTCCTTTCCGCCCCCCGTCTTCGTCTCATCGGTGTTCGCCCCCTCGAACGATCCGGGTTCATCTTATGGGGAAACGGGTCCGACCACAAGGGAAAACCGAGCCGGGCAGACGGCGTGGTTGGCCGGACAGGGCGATGAACCTTGTCCTATGGCCGTGGTTGGGGTATAGTGGTATCGTTGTTTTGTGAGATCTTAAGGACACGGTTTACAACTCTTTCGACAGCGGAGATTCCATGCCTCCCATCGCATCTTCCGCCCTCGCCATACACCCCTTACCAGACACCGAGCTGTTCGCGCACCTGCCATGCCCGGCCATGATCTTGACGGCATTGGGCGAGGGAAACGATTTTATCCTTGATGCCGTCAACCCGGCGGCGGCGCGGCTGGACGGCTTCGACCGGAATACAACGGTCGGCCGTCGGGCCGCCGAGGTTTTCTCCGGCCTGGGGCAGCCGGCGGGAATCGAGCGGCTTGCCCATGTTCACCGGACCGGGGAGATCGAATCGGTCCGCCTTTCCAGGACCCGGGCCGGGGAGGTGAGCCGCCTTCCCGACGGCAGGCTGCTCTGTGTTTACCGGGAGGCTCCGCCGTCCAACGCGGAACGTGAACGAGCGGCGGCCGAAGAATCGATCAACGACCTTTTAGAAAATCTCTCCCGGCACCGGGCCGAAACCTCGGCGCTCCTCAAGGCGGCCCGGGCCGTGCTCCAGCATAAGGCCTTCCCGAAAGCGGCCCGGTCGATCTTTGACGCCTGCCGGGAGCTGTTGGGCGCCACATCCGGCTATGTGGCGCTCCTGAACGCGGCGGGGGACGAAAACGAGGTTCTCTTTCTGGAGTCCGGAGGGCTCCCCTGCACCGTCAATCCCGAGCTGCCCATGCCCATCCGGGGCCTCCGGGAAGTCGCCTACCGAAAAAACCGGGCCGTCTTCCACAACGACTTCATGAACAGCGAGTGGATCGATTTCATGCCGCCCGGCCACGTGGTCCTGAATAATGTCCTGTTCGCGCCGCTGGTGATGGAAGAGCAAACCGTGGGGCTTCTGGGGCTGGCCAACAAGCCGGCCGACTTCACCGACGAGGACGCCCGGATGGCCACGGCCTTCGGGGAGCTGGCCGCCGTGGCCCTCCGCAACAGCCGGGATATGGAAGAACGTCTGGCGGCGGAAGCCGACCTCCGGCGGAGCAAGCATCTCCTCGAACGGACCATCAACAGCCTCGATGCCGCCGTCTTCGTCATCGATGCCGAAACCGTCCGGATCACCGACTGCAACCGCTCAGCCGAGCAGCTTTTCGGGTACTCCCGGGATGAGATGGTCGGGCGGCCCACCGATCTGCTTCACGTTGACGAGGATGCCCTGGCCGATTTCCAACGGCGGCTCTATCCGGCGGTGGAACGGGACGGCGTCTTCGAGCTTCACGAGTTCCGGATGCGGCGGCGGGACGGGACGGCCTTTCCCACCGACCACAGCGTGGTCCCGCTGGAGGACGACGCCGGGAGTCGGGTGGGCTGGGTGAGCGTGGTCCGGGATGTCTCCGGGCGCCATCAGCTCGAAGATCAGCTCCGTCAGGCTCAGAAAATGGAAGCCCTCGGAACCCTGGCCGGGGGGATCGCCCACGACTTCAACAACATCCTCTTCCCCGTCCTCGGCTACACCGAGATGGTCATGGACGGGCTGCCGCCTGAGGGGCCGGAGCGGGGGTATCTCCAGGAGGTTTTAAAGGGGATCAACCGGGCCCGGGACCTCATCGGCCAGATCCTCACCTTCAGCCGGAAGCACCGGACCGAGCTCCGCCCGCTCCAGATCCAGCCGATCATCAAGGAATCCCTGAAGCTGCTCCGATCAACCCTGCCCACCACCATCGAGATTCGCCACCGGATCGACCCGTGCGGGCCGGTCCTGGCCGACCCCACCCAGGTCCACCAGGTGCTGATCAACCTCTGCACCAACGCCTTCCACGCCATGCGGGAGTCCGGCGGGGTGATCACGGTAGCGCTGGCCGAGATCGATGGACCGCCCCCGTCGGATGGCGAAGGCCTGGCCCCGTCGGCATCCGATGTCCGGAATTGGGTCTGCTTTTCGGTGAGCGATACCGGGATCGGGATGGATGAAGCGACCCGCCGGCAGATTTTCGATCCCTATTTCACCACCAAGCCGGCCGAGGAGGGAACGGGCCTGGGGCTGTCGGTGGTCCACGGGATCGTCACGGATTGCGGCGGCCGGGTGACCGTCGAGAGCCGGCCCGGCGATGGCAGCGTCTTCCGGGTTTACCTGCCTCGGGTGGACCATGCAAGCCGGGCCGCCGGCGTCGTCCCGTCGCCTGAGCCTCTCCCATTGGGGAACGAGCGGATTCTTCTGGTGGACGACGATCCTCCCATCGTGGAAATGCTCCGGATGATGCTGGTGGGACTGGGCTACCGGGTCACGCCCCATACCAGCAGCGCGAGGGCACTGGCGGCTTTCCGGGAAGACCCGTCGGCGGTGGATCTGGTCATCACCGATCTGACCATGCCGGAGATGACCGGCCTGGAGCTGGCCCGGGCCATGACGGCCATCCGGGCGGACCTCCCGGTGATCCTCTGCACCGGATTCAGCGAGATGGCCACGAAGGAACGGCTCCGGAAGGCCGGGATCCGCCATCTTCTCATGAAACCGGTGGTGCGGAGTCAGATGGCTCGGGCCGTCCGGGAATCTCTTGACCGGGACCCCGCGCCCAAAGACTGATTCGACCGGCACACCCGTAACCCGGCCCGCCGGCCCGGCGCGGCCAAGAAAGGAGCGTGACCGACATGAGACGAAGCGTCAAGGCGGCGATCCTCGTCGCGGTGGGACTGGTTCTGGCGTTTCCCCTGTTCAGTCTCACCTACTACACCATGACCCGGACCTCCACGCCGGGGTTCTGCGCATCCTGCCACGAGATCGAGTTCGCCTACAACACCTGGCGGACCTCGTCCCACGCCAACAACCCCTACGGCTTCGTGGCCGACTGCATGGACTGCCATCTCCCCGCGCCCCACGACACCTTCAACTTCTTCTACGCCAAGACCTTCCACGGCATCAAGGACATCCTGGTCCACTTCACCATGGACGAATACGACCGGGAGAAAAACCGGGAAGCCGCTTATGCCTCCTTCACCAACGACCAGTGCCAGAAGTGCCACCGAAACCTGCTCTATATTCCGGAAAAACGGGGGGCCATGCTGGCTCACCGGAGCGTTGTTTACGCCCGGCCCGGCTATGAGAAAAAATGCGTGGACTGCCATCGGAACCTCGTCCACACCCAGCGGGATCATTACGGCTACACCCAGTTCCGGGAGCCGTATCGGGGCAACGGGATTTAAAGCGGATATCGAAAACCGCGAAACCTACAACCATGAAAGGAGGACGTCCAATGCGCACCCACACCCTTCGAACCGCCATCATCACCATGATCGGGGCGGCCATGGTCATCACCGCCGTCGCGGCGGTGGGCCGCACCCAGGAGGGCCAGACCCCGGATAACATGCCCAAGGTCCGGGAATTCCGGATCGAGCGGAGCATGCCCCGGGAGGCGGTGACCTGTATCGAGTGCCACAAGGAGGAGCATCCCGGACTTTTTGCCGATTGGGCGGCCAGCCGCCACGCCTCGGCCAATATCACCTGCCTCGACTGTCATCAGGCCGAGGCCACCGATCCGGATGTCTCCAAAAGCCACAATAAATACTACGACGAATACCGGCGGAAATACGGTCCCAAGGAATTCTACGATGTGCCCATCGCGGCGGCGGTCACCCCCAAGGACTGCTCCCGATGCCATCCCGACGAAGCCAAGGAGTATGCCCGGAGCAAGCACGCCAACACCATGGAGATCATCTGGAAGATCGATCCCTGGCTCAACCACGGAATGAACTCCGACTTCGAGCGGGCCTCGGGCTGCTATCACTGCCACGGGACGGTCCTGAAAATGAAGGACGGGACCCTCGACCCCGAAACCTGGCCCAATGTCGGCGTCGGCCGGGTCAACCTCGACGGGAGCAAGGGGAGCTGCACGAGCTGCCACACCCGTCATCGATTTTCGGTGATGGAAGCCCGGAAGCCCGAAGCCTGTGGTCAGTGCCACCTGGGGCCGGATCATCCCCAGATCGAAATTTTCATGGAATCAAAGCACGGGGACATTTACACCGCCTTCGGGGACGAATACAACTGGACCGCCGCGCCGGGGACCTGGACCGCCGGGGTCGATTACCGGGGCCCCACCTGCGCCGCCTGCCATATATCCGGCTCCGGAAAAGTGAAGACATCTCACGACGTCACCGAGCGGCTGGCCTGGGAAATCCAGGCCCCTCTGACGGTCCGTCCATCCGAGTTCGCCGCTTTCCCGGCTCAGACAAGCTGGCGTGAGGAGCGGGAGAAAATGTCACTGGTCTGCCAGCAATGCCACGGCAAGACCTGGACGGATGCCCATTTCATCAAGTTTGACCGGGTGGTCGAGGAGTACAACGAGGTTTACTTTAAACCAGCCAAGGCGCTTCTTGATGAGCTTTACGAGGCCGGGGCCATGGAGCCCAAGCCGTTCTTCGACGAGAGGCTGGAGGTGGAATACTACGAGCTCTGGCACCATGAGGGCCGACGGGCCCGGATGGGCGCGGCCATGATGGCTCCGGACTATGCCTGGTGGCACGGGTTCTACGAGTGCAAAAAGCGGTTCAACACCTTCATGGAAGAGGGCCGCGAGCTGCTCCACTCAGGAGAAAAAGCTTACAAGGCCAAGGACTTCCCCAACGCTACCGGCACCACGACCCGGCCGCCCGAGGTCTTCGGGACCGGGGAATAACCATATCAGTTGACACCCGAACGCCGCCCCGCTCCTTTGCGACGGGGCGGCGCGATTTCCCCGAAAGGGTTAGACTATGCCCATCCCCGGCAATCTCCTAACCACCGCCATGGCGGTGATGCCCCACCGGGATGTGAACGCGGCCCTCCGGTTTCCCACCGAGCGGACGGGACCGCGACCGTTGACCGGGCCTTCGGGGCTATTGTCGAGCTGTCCCGCCGGCTCCGCGACCATTATGGGATGGCATAAATGAGGACGATCATGAACGACTTGCGCGAGATCATCTCGGACACGGTGCTCTTTTCCGGCCTCCCGCCCGAACAGCTCGACGCCATCGCCGGGATTGCCCGGAAGCGCCGGTTCCAGCGGGGAGAGCTGATCTTTTCCGAAGGCGATGATGGGAACGGCTTCTACGTCATCGCCGACGGCCGGGTGAAAATTTTCAAAGTCTCCCCCGAGGGCAAGGAGCAGATCCTTCACATTTTCGGCGACGGCGAGCCCTTCGGCGAGGCCCCGGTCTTCACCGGCCGATCCTTCCCGGCCACGGCCGAGGCCATCACGGCCAGCAACCTGATCTTTTTTCCCCGGACCGCTTTCGTGGACCTCATCTCGGCCATGCCCTCCCTGTCCCTCAATCTCCTGGCCGTTCTCTCCTTCCGCCTCCACCAGTTCACCGATCAGATCGAAAACCTCTCCCTGAAGGAGGTCCCCGGCCGCCTGGCCGCCTATCTCATCGACCTGTCCGACGAGCACGGGGGGGCCGATACCGTCACCCTTTCCGTCTCCAAGCGCCAGCTCGCCAGCCTCCTGGGAACCATCCCCGAGACCCTCTCCCGGATCTTCGGCAAGATGTCCGGCCGAGGGATTATCCACGTCAACGGCGCCGAGATCCGGATCGCCGATCGGGACGCCCTGGCCGATCTGGCGGAATACGGGAAGCTGTCGGAGGATTGAAACCGTTAGCGTCCAGAAATGGCGGATAGATTTAACGGAACCGGAAGCATCTACCGAGGAGCCCACGGTGACCGAATCGAATCAAACAACTCAAAACACGTCTCATGATCAGAATTTCAAGAACCTCATCCTCGACTACCCCCGTCCGGCACTGGAGTTTTTCGCGGGCCCCGAGGCGATGGACATCACGCCATCGACTCGGATTACGCCCATCCGCCAGGAGCAGCTCAAGGACCGGCTCGGAGACCGGTTCCGAGAATTGGATACTCCTCTTCTGGTGGAATGGCCCGACGGCAGGCGAGGAGCTCTGTTGTTCGCCATCGAGGAAGAGAGCGACCCAGCCCGGTTTTCCATCCACCGGCTCGGGCATTACTGCCTGGACCTGTCCCGACTTTTCGACACCAATCGAGTCGTCCCGGTGGTGATATTTCTGAGGCCGGGAAGATATCCAACCGAGCTTCGGCTCGGGGGGGACTGGGCGGAATATCTGTCATTCCGGTTTATCGTTTGCGACCTGGGGCGAATGCCGGCAACCGCCCATCTGAACAGCCGGAATATTGTGGCCCGTCTGAATCTGCCCAACATGGCCCATGACCGGGACCATCGGCTGGACGTATACGCCAGCGCTCAGGAAGGGCTGGTGGAGCTGGAGGATGATATTGAAAAGCAGTTGAAATATGCCCAATTTATTGACATGTATGCGGACTTGACCGATGATGAGCAGGTTTGTTATCAGACGGAGTACATGTCGAAAAGTCCACAAAAGGAGGCGTTGATGGGATTGCATCAAAAGCTCCACGACAATGGGGTGCGGATCGG
>CAZWGY010000073.1:0-13601 GCA_964633575.1 uncultured Desulfobacteraceae bacterium | reverse complement strand
TGGTTTCCCAAACCTCGGAGGCTTTTCCAAAGCCTCGGAGGTCTTCCGACAAAAAACCTCGGAGGTCTTCCAGCAAAGAGACCTTCGTGGTTTCCCAAACCTCGGAGGCTTTTCCAAAACCTCGGAGGTTTTTCCAAAACCTCCGAGGTCTTACTCGCCCTGGCCATGATCACCCGGATCGCTCTCCTGTTTTCCATCAGCCTGATCATGCGGCTGACCGCGCCCCTCTTCGAAGTCCTGGGCCGGGAGATTTCCGGCCGGGCCGCGGCATCGTTCGGGGCGGTGGTGGTCCAGATCATGATCCTCGACATCGTCTTCTCCCTTGACTCGGTGATCACCGCCATCGGCCTCGCCGATCAGCTCGCCGTGATGGTGGCGGCCATCGTCATCGCGGTCCTGATCATGATGTCTTTGGCCGGGATCATCAACCGGTTCGTGGAAGACCACCCCACCATCAATATCCTGGCCCTGAGCTTTCCGATTCTGGTGGGCGTCTCGCTCATCGGTGAGGGAATGGACTTCCACATCCCCAAGGGGTACATCTACTTTGCCATGGCCTTTTCAATCTTTGTGGAGATGCTCAACCTCCGGATTCGGAAGGGACCCCGCCGGCCGGTGAAGCTCCATCAGCCACGGGCGAAAAAGATTGGCGGGACCGTTGGCGGATAACGGGGCCGACGGCCGGATCGATCTCCTTTCGGCCCCCTGGGCCCTCTTTTCAAGGCCCTCGATCCAGCTCGGGGCACTGCAAGCCTACCTGACCGCCCGGACCCCCGGCCGACGGGTGGCGGCCCATTACCATTATCTCGAGGTGGCCCGGGCCGTGGGCTATGACCGGTACCGGGCGGTTGCCGAGCGGAGCTGGCCGGCCGAGACGGTTTACGGGGCGCTCCTCCGGCCCGACCGGTACGACCCCATCGCTCGCCTCTACCGCCGGGAGGCCGCCGGCCGGACCGCCCTGTCGGGGGTCGATTTCGACCCCCTGGTCCGGACGGTCGAGGCCGCCACCAATGCCTTTATCGACGGGATCGACTGGGGCCCCACTCGCCTCCTGGGCGTCTCCATCTCCCTCTGTCAGCTCACCGCATCCTTATATATTATCGAACGGATCAAGCGGCGGGCCCCCGACCTGTTCGTGGTGGTCGGCGGATCGACCCTGGCGGGCAGCGTCACCCCGGCTCTGTTTGCCGCCTTTCCCGATATCGACGCGGTGGTGGTTGGCGAGGGGGAGCGGCCCCTGGCCCGCCTGGCCGACCACCGGCTCTCCGCCGATTCCGACGGCCCCTTGCCCGCCATCGCCGGGGTGGTCACTCGGGAAAACGCCGAGGAAAACCCGGTTCCGGCGCCCGACCAGCTCCCCGACCTCGACCGCCTCCCGGTTCCTGATTACCGGGATTACTTTCAGCTTCTGGCGGGCTTTCCCCCGGCTGACCGGTTTTTTCCCACACTGCCGGTGGAGGCTTCCCGAGGTTGTCCCTGGCGGAGACACCGGGGAGCAGACCGGCCCGGCGGGTGCGCCTTCTGCAACCTCAACCTCCAGTGGTCCGGCTACCGGATCAAATCAGCCCGACGGGCCGCCGGGGAGGTCCGCGCTCTGACGGCACGGCATCAGCTTGTCTCGGTGGCCTTCACGGACAACGCCCTGCCGCCGTCGGAGGTCCGGGCCCTTTTCTCCGGCATGGCCGAGGGGGGCCGATCCCTGGACGTCTTCGGCGAGGTCCGGCCGAACCTCTCCCCGGCTCACCTGGCGGCCATGGCAAAGGGAGGGCTCACCGAGGTCCAGATCGGGATCGAGGCCCTGAGCACCGCCCTGCTCCGCCGGCTCAACAAGGGAACCACCGCCATCGACAACCTCGCCATCCTGAAGACCTGCGAGGCTTTGGGGATCAAGAGCAACTCCAACCTGATCATCCACTTTCCCGGAAGCAACCAGGCTGAGGTGGCCGAGACCCTCCGGGGGCTGGCCGCGGCCCGACCCTTCCGTCCGCTCCGGATCGTCCGGTTCTGGCTCGGCCTGGACAGCCCGGTCTGTAAGGACCCGAAAGGCTATGGAATCCGGGCCGTCTTCAACCATCCCCACTACGACGTCCTTTTCGGAAAGCGGATCGGCCGGACCGTCCGGTTCCCCACTCAGGCCTACCGGGGAGACCGGATGCGCCAGGAAGCCCTCTGGAAGCCGGTGGTGGCGGCGGTCCGGGAATGGGACGATGCTTATGCCGCTCTCCATGCCGGCCCCCGTTGCCGGCCGATCCTGGGCCATCGGGACGGCGGGGACTTTCTGATCATCCGCCGGCGCAGGCGTGACGCCGAGCCCATGACCCACCGGCTGGTGGGCCGATCCCGGGAAATCTATCTCTATTGTGACCGGCCCCGGTCGGTGGCCCGGATCCGGGACCGGTTCCCGGCCGTGGCCGAGGATCAACTCCTCCCGTTTTTAAAGATGATGGCCGACAAGGGGCTTATGTTCGGAGAGGAAGACCGTTGGCTGAGCCTTTCGGTGAACCTGGGCGGGAGAGGGTAGATGACGGCGGCCGAAATTCCCGGCGGGGTTTACCTCTGCCAGGTGAGCGAAACGGTCTCCCGCGGGGCCTGCCGCGGACTCTACAATCTCCCCGACGCCGGACGAACGGCTCTCACTGAGCGGCTCCACCGGCGGACCGAACTTTTCCGCGAGATCCCCCGCACGGCCGCCGCCATCGACCGGTTCGGCGCCTCTGAGGCGGCGGACGCGGCCGGCGGCCCATACCCCGGATTCCACCACTGCCCCTTTGTGGGGCTCATCGACGGGGACCGGCGGGTCGGGTGTCTCCTTCATCCATTGGGGACGGGCAATGCCGGGATCGACTGGCGGGGCTTGAGCTACTACGGCGGGCTGGCCTGCCGGATCTACTTCTGTTCCACTTACACCCGACTCTCGCCCGCCCACAAGGAATTGATCCGACGGGCGGCGGATGACTGGTACGACTACGGGCTGGTCATCACCGAGCACCGGCTCCTGTCGGCCCTCTTTGAGGCGGCCGAGACGGGTTTGGGCCGGGCGTTGGAGCCGGCGGATCTCGACGGCCGGCCGGACGCGATCGAGGCGCCGCGGGACATAATAAGACTCAAGGCCCGCTGGCCCGCCCGACGGACTCCGCTCTGTCACCCCCTTTTCGACGTTCCGCCCCCGGACGGACGGCCCATCGATTACCCGGCCGTAGGACGAATCGGCTCCCCCTGGGATACGGTTCTGAGGGAGCTCAACGCCCGGATCGACACTCCCGAGGACCTCGCGGACGCCGAGGCCCGGTTGTCGGCGACCGTGGACGCGCTCGTCCGGACTCTAAAGAAAAAGTAATCCAAGGCCATTTTGTCGCTTGATTTTTGAGCCGGATTATTATAAGGACAAAAGGGATTCATTGTTTAAACACCTTCCAAGAATCGAGACGGTCAACGATGGGTCCCAAACGGGAAGCATCCCCAATAAGGGATTGGGGAGCTGGTTTCGTACCATCGGGTGCCCGTCAGAGCGGGAATCGATGAGCCGAAACAACGGTAGCAATTTCTGGTTTCATAGGAGGTTTGGTTTATGGAAAATGGGGTTGTAAAATGGTTTAATGATAAGAAAGGATACGGGTTCATCGAGAAGGAAACCGGCGGGGACGTCTTCGTCCATCATACAGCGATCACCATGGACGGATTCCGAACCCTGGCCGAGGGAGACCGAGTGACCTTTGAAGTGGAGATCGGAGCCCGGGGACCGGCGGCGAAAAACGTCAGCAAGATCTGATCAGCCCTATAATTTAACATGTTGGAAGGCATTCCGGCCCCTTGCGGGCCGGGGTGCCTTTTTTATTTTTCTTCTTGACACCCCCGCATTTTCTGATATCATATCTTCATCAAGAACAATTATCACTAACACAAACCCCGATCAAGCGGGGAGAGAGGAGGCGCGTGACTGCTACAGAATCCCGTTTAGAGACTATGGCGGAACGGGTGAGAGGGCTCGGCTACCGGATGACGCCCCAGCGGTTGGCCGTACTCCGGGTTTTGGCCAACAGCCGGGAGCACCCCAGTGTCGAAGATATCTATGATGAGGTCAAGGCCGACTTCCCCATGACGAGCCTCGCCACGATCTACAAGACGGTGACGCTGCTCAAGGAGATCGGCGAGGTCATGGAGCTCCACGTCGGGGGCGGCCGGAACCGCTACGACGGCCGGCGGCCCGATCCGCACCCACACCTCATCTGTCTCCACTGCGGGGAGATCCTCGACCCGGACATCGCCACGGTCGATAGTCTGCCCGAAGAGCTCGTCCGGGAGACCGGCTACCAGATCGTCGGACAACGGCTCGACTTCTTCGGGGTCTGTCCCGCGTGTCAGGCGGCCCAGGCGGAGGCGGATGCGGCTGAGGAAGCCTCCGCGTAACCCGGTCCTGAAGTCCCGGCATGAGCCGGGCCGCGGGCTGAGCCCAAGTAACACAAAGGAGGTGGCGATGACCGACGCCAAATGTCCGGTCTGCGGGTGCATGACCTTTTATGTAAAGGACCCCGACGACCCTTACGAGAGCTATTCGTTTGCGTGGGGCGATGGTGGAGTCCGGCTGGACCCGTCCGTGGATGCCGACGAGGCTCCGGAAATCGGCGCGGAAACTCTGACCTATTGCGATCGGTGCGCCTGGCACGGCCCCCTGAAATCCCTGACGGGGGCCTGACCGGATCGACCCGATCGCACATTGGGATTGAAATCGAGGCGCGATCCGTGTAAAATGAGAAATGTTACGATCGCTCTTCACAAACGCAAAACATCAAGGAGACCGATCAAGATGGCAAGTATTAAGGGAACCCAGACGGAGAAAAACCTGCTGACCGCCTTTGCCGGCGAGTCTCAAGCCCGGAACCGCTACACCTATTTCGCCGGCCAGGCGAAAAAGGAAGGCTACGTCCAGATCGCCGACATCTTTTTGGAGACCGCCGACCAGGAAAAGGAACACGCCAAGCGGTTCTTTAAGTTTCTGGAAGGCGGCGAGGTGGAGATCAGCGGCGCCTTTCCGGCCGGCGTGGTCGGGACCACCCTGGAAAACCTGAAGGCCGCCGCCGAAGGCGAGCATTACGAGCAGACCGAGATGTATCCGGGGTTTGCCAAGGTGGCTCGGGATGAGGGCTTCGAGGCGGTGGCGATGGTCTTTGAAAACATCGCCGTGGCCGAGCGGCAGCACGAAAAGCGGTACCGGGACTTCGCCGCCAACATCGAGGCGGGGCGGGTTTTCAAGCGGGATACCCCCGTCGTCTGGCGGTGCCGGAACTGCGGCTACCTATATGAGGGAACCGAGGCGCCCCTGTCCTGCCCGGCCTGCGCCCATCCCCAGGCTCATTTCGAGCTGCTCGGGGAGAACTGGTAAAGACAGTGATAGCGATCATCGGCGTCCCCGACGGGCGCCGTATTGATTGGACGGGGGCTTGCGCCGACACCGGCTTAAAGGCCCCCGCCCCCAACGGCCTCTCCGGCCGTTGCCCATTGAACCGACCAACATAATTTAGGAAAGGAGACAGAATGGCCGAACGACTCGAAGTGTACAAGTGCGAAGCGTGTGGTAACATCGTCGAGGTTCTCCATGGCGGAAAGGGCGAGCTGGTCTGCTGTGGCGCGCCCATGAAGCTGATGACGGAAAACACCGTGGACGCGGCCAAGGAAAAGCACGTCCCCGTGATCGAGAAGACCGCCGACGGGGTCAAGGTCAAGGTGGGCGATGTTCCTCACCCCATGGAAGACAAGCACTACATCGAATGGATCGAAATCGTTGCCGACGGCAAGGTCTATCGCCAGTTCCTGAATCCCGGTGAGGCCCCCGAGGCCGTGTTTCCGGTTCAGGCCGATAAGGTGACGGCCCGGGAGTACTGCAATCTCCACGGCCACTGGAAGGCATAGCCCGCCGAAAGGTTACGTGCCGCCGTTGAACCCGATCACCCGGGGACGCGATCCCCGGTCAGGAGGTGACATCATGGCTAGCTGGAAGTGCAGCAATTGCGGATACGCTCTGGAGGCGGACGCGCCGCCCGACCAGTGCCCGTCCTGCAAGGAAAAATGCGAGTTTCTGGACAACACCTGTTATACGCCTGACTGCCAGTACGACGGGGTGGACAAGCGGGTCGGGAGGAGCTGACCCATGCCCAACGCACTGGTGGTCTGTGCCTCCAGAACCGGTGAATCCCAGAAGATCGGCGAGCTGATCGCCGAGGGGCTGCGGATGGCCGGAGTGGAGGTAACGGTCCAGAATGCCAACGAGATTAAAAACGAAGCCGGCCTGACCGGGTATGACGCCGTGGTCCTCGGGTCCGCGACCTACCACGGCGACATGCTCCAGAAGATGAAAACCCTCCTCTTCATGGCCGAAAAGGCGAACCTGGAGGGCAAAGTCGGCGGGGCGTTCGGAGCCTTCGGGTGGAGCGGTGAGGCTCCGGACCGGATTTTCGAAACCATGCAGCACATTTTCAAGATGGATATGGTCAACGGGCCGCTTCGCCTCAAGTCCAGCTCGCTGGGCGGCGGGATCAAGATGGCCCAGGACTACGGCCGGGAGATCGCCAGGAAGCTCGGCGTCTGACGCGGCAACGCCGGCCCGACGACCCGTTCATCAACTCCCAACCCAAAACCAAGCGGCAAGGAGGATTACGGATGACAACACCCCAACACTGCCCGGGATTCCAAGAATTCAAGAACCTGAAATCCTTTTCCTGCAAATGTCCAGAATGCGGCGCCACCAAGGAGATTTTCTCCGACGAATTCGACAAGGTCCACAAGTGCGATAGCTGCGGTAAGGAGATCGACTTCACTCAGTGCTCGCTCGATGCCACCGCCGGATAGGCGCACCTTGACCCGTCCCCGATGCCGATCCGGATTCTGACCCGCCGGTATCCGGGGGCCAACGCCCCGACGACCGCGGTGCGGGGGCGCCAGCCCCCGCACCCTTTCGACCCCCTTCGGCGCGACGGTTGTGCGCGCCGGAGGCGCCGTTGAGGAGACGCTGAGATGGACGTCCTGTTACTTTCGCGACTACAGTTCGCCGCCGCCACCATGTTCCATTTCCTCTTTGTCCCCCTGACCCTCGGGCTCGCCCTCCTGGTGGCCATCATGGAAACCCGCTATGTCCGAACGGGGGACGAAACCTACCTGAGAATGACCCGCTTCTGGGGAAAGATCTTCCTCATCAATTTCGCCCTGGGCGTGGTCACCGGAATCACCCTCGAATTCCAGTTCGGAACCAACTGGTCCCGGTATTCCGCCTACGTTGGCGACATCTTCGGGTCGCTTCTGGCCATTGAGGCCACGGCGGCCTTCTTCCTCGAATCGACCCTCATCGGGGTCTGGGTCTTCGGCTGGAAAAAGATCTCGCCCAAGGCCCACGCCACCGTGATGTGGCTCGTGGCCTTCGCCTCACTGCTCTCCGCCGTCTGGATCATCATCGCCAACGGCTGGATGCAGCACCCGGTGGGCTTTGAAATCCGGAACGGCCGGGCCGAGCTGGTCGATTTCTGGGCCGTGGTCTCCAACCCCTTTGCCATCTACCAGTACTTTCACACCATTGCCGGCGCCTTTGTTCTGACCGCTTTCGTGGTCACCGGGATCAGCGCCTACCACCTGCTCAAAAAACAGCACATCGACTTTTTCACCCGGTCCTTCCGGATGGGCCTCATCACCGGGCTCATCGCTTCCATCTTCATCGTAATCGAGGGGGATCAGCACGCCGTCCACGTGACCCAGGTCCAGCCGGAAAAGCTGGCGGCCATGGAGTCCCACTGGGAGACGGTTTCCAAGGCTCCCCTACACCTCTTCGCCATCCCCGACCCGGCCAATGAGCGGAACCTCATCGAGCTGGGGTCGATTCCGGGGCTTCTTTCCTTTCTCGGCCATCACGATGTAAACGCCGAGGTCCTGGGGCTCAAGGAATTCCCCAGGGAGGACCGCCCGCCGGTCTTTCTGACCTTCATTTCCTTCCGGACCATGGTGGCCCTGGGCACTCTCTTTCCCATCCTGATGATCATCGGCTGGGTTTTCCGGAACCGGCTGGTCGAAAGCCGAGGCTACCTCTGGGTCATGCTCCTGGCCATCCCGCTGCCCTATATCGCCAATCAGGCCGGCTGGGTTCTGGCGGAAGTGGGCCGACAGCCCTGGATCGTTTACCGGCTCATGAGGACCGCCGACGCGGTTTCGCCGGTGGCCACATCCCAGGTCTTCATTTCCCTGGTGGCCTTTATCCTCGTTTACGGCCTGCTCGGCGCCGCCGGGCTCTATCTGGTCGTCCGACACGTGAAACAGGGACCCAAGCCGGTCGCCTGACCCAACCGCTACGGAGGTGGAGATGGAATTGCAGACGATATGGTTTTTCCTCTGGGGGCTGCTCTGGGCTCTCTTTTTCATGACGGACGGCTTCGACTTCGGGGTCGGGATGCTCTACCCCTTTCTGGGGAAGAACGAGTCCGAAAAAGCAGTGATGCGCCACTCGCTCGGGCCCGTCTGGGACGGCAACGAGGTCTGGCTTATCGCGGCCGGCGGAGTGACCTTCGCCGCCTTTCCCCCGGTCTATTCGGTGATGTTCTCATCCCTGTACAGCGCTCTGATGCTCATCCTCTTCGCGCTCATCCTCCGGGGGGTCTCCTTTGAATTTCAGAACCAGGTGGACCATCCGGCCTGGCGGCAGGTCTGGGACGTCTGCATCTTCGTGGGCAGCCTCGTCCCGGCCCTCCTCTTCGGCGTGGCCTTCGCCAATATCTTTTCGGGCATCCCCATCGGAGAGGGCGGGGAAAGCTACGTGACCCTCTTTTCGCTCTTAAACGGCTATGGTCTCCTGGGCGGGCTCCTTTTCGTCTCCCTCTTTCTGGTCCATGGAGCCCTCTGGCTCACCGTCCGCACCGAGGGGGATCTCCAGCGGCGGGCCGACCGGGTGGCCAAAACAACCTGGGCCGTCCTCCTGGCCGTGGCCGTGGTCTTTCTGGTGGCCAGCGCTTATGCCACCGACCTCTACGCCAATTACCTGGCCTATCCGATCCTCTTCATCCTGGTGATCCTCGACGTGGCGGCCCTGGTGGCCATCCGGTACTTCCTGAGGCTGGCCGCCTACTTCAAGGCATGGATCGCCTCGGCCCTGACCATCGTCTTGTGCACGTTTTTCGGCGTGGTCGGCCTGTTTCCCAACCTCTTTCCGTCGAGCGTGTCGCCGGAGTACAGCCTGACCGCGTTCAACGCCTCGTCGAGTCCGCTCACCCTCACCATCATGCTGGTGGTGGTGCTGATCTTCGTCCCCATCGTGGTGGCCTATCAGGTCTGGACTTACCGGTTGTTCACCGATAAGATCAGCGAATCGGAGCTGGCCTGCGATGATGCCTATTAACGCCAATGTGACCCAATTGATTCCGGAAAGGAGCAAACCATGAAGATCCGATCCATTGCCCTGTTGACCGCGGCCGTCCTCCTGGCCGCCGGGCTGGCGGTGGCCACCGAATATGTCGGGGCCGACCAGATGACCTTGAACGGCAGGAGCCGGGGGAACGTGGCTTTTCCCCATCATGAGCACCAGAAGGTGGTTGGGGACTGTTCCGTCTGCCACACCCTCTTTCCCCAGGAGACCGGCGCCATCGATGCCAAAAAGGACGCCGGCGAGCTCAACGCCAAGCAGGTGATGAACACTCTCTGCATCAAGTGTCATCGGGAAAAGAAGTCGGCCGGTGAAGCCACCGGGCCCGTCTCCTGCTCCCAGTGCCACAAGCGATAGGGGGCGCCCATGCTGGTGCTCGGATTTCAGGGCAGCCCCCGACGGCGGGGCAACACCCAGGTGCTCCTGTCGGCCTTTATGGAAGCGGCCCGGAATCACGGCGCCCGGACCGAGATCATCGAGGTGGACCGCCGCAACATCCTCCCCTGCAAGGAGTATATCGTCTGTGAAAAAAAGGGGTACTGCCCCATCGAAGACGACATGAACGCCATCTACCCCCTGATGCGGGAGGCCGAGATCGTCGTCGCCGCCACGCCGGTCTTCTTCTACAACTGCACGGCTCAGCTAAAGGCCCTCATCGACCGGAGCCAGACGCTCTGGGCCCGGCGGTACAAGCTCGGCCTCAAGGACCCCGGCCACGGAACCCGTCGCGGGGTCCTGTTGGCCGTGGGCGCCACCAAGGGAAAAAGCCTCTTCGAGGGGCTTCACCTCACGGCCCGGTACTTCTTCGATGCCCTGGCCGCCCGCTACGAGGGCGGGCTTACCTATCCGGGCATCGAGCACGCCGGGGACATGGCCAAACATCCGACCTTTCGGGAAGAAGTGGCCGAATGGGTGGCGGGGCTCTTCAAGCATTACCAGGGCCGAACCCCGGTGGTCTTTGCCTGCCGGGAAAACGCCTGCCGGAGCCAGATGGCGGCTGCTTTCGCCCAGACCCTCGCCGGAGATCGGCTTGATGTCCGCTGCGGCGGGAGCGAGCCGGCCGAGGCGGTCAACCCCAAAATGGCTCAGGTCATGGCCGAAAAGGGGATCGACATGGGCTTCCGGAACCCGAAGGCCATCTCGGCGGCCGTCGAGGCCGGCCCTCCGCCCGAGGTGATCGTCACCATGGGCTGTGGCGAGGCCTGTCCGGCAGTGCCCGGAGCCCAGGTTATCGACTGGGACCTCCCCGACCCGGCCGAAGGCGACCTCGACCTCATGCGGCGGATTCGGGACGAGATCGAATCCCGGGTCACCGCATGGATCGGATCACTGGATTTCTGATCCGAAATCGTCATTTAAACCGATAACCCGAAGCTGGAAACCCGCCGGGGCCTTCCCGGCTCAACCTCAACTTGAGTAAAAGGAGCGAAGATGGACAAATACGTATGCACGGTCTGCGGCTACATCTATGACCCGGAACAGGGCGACCCGGACAACGGCGTCGAGCCCGGCACCAAGTTCGAAGACGTTCCCGAAGACTGGACCTGTCCCATCTGCGGGGCCGGCAAGGAAGATTTCGAGAAAGAAGAATAGGGGGAAGGCCGGAGCGCCCGCCCCGCCGGGCGTTCCGGCCCCCATCGCACACCGAGCCCGCCCGCCTGGCGGCGGGTGAACAGACCCAAACGGCATAAGGAAGGCACATGAAACCGGTTGAAATCGCGAAGGGCGTCTATGACGTCGGCGTCATGGACTGGAACATCCGAGACTTTCACGGCTACTCCACCCACCTGGGAACCTCCTACAACGCCTTTTTGATCGTTGACGAGACCGTGGCCCTGGTCGATACGGTCAAGGCGGAGTTTGCCGATGAGCTCCTGGGCAATATCGCCCGGATCGTCGATCCCAAACGCATCGACTGCGTGATCAGCAATCACACGGAGATGGACCACTCCGGCGGGCTCCCCCGGGTGATGCACCGGATCGGCGAGGACAAGCCCATCTACGTCTCCAAGATGGGGGCCAAAAACCATGTCCGCCACTTTCCTCAGAAGTGGCAATACCGCCCGGTGGGCAGCGGCGACGAGCTGAGCCTCGGGAGCCGGACCCTCACCTTTCTGGAAACCCGGATGCTCCACTGGCCGGACAGCATGTTCTCCTACCTCAAGGAGGACAAGATTCTTTTTTCCAGCGACGCCTTCGGTCAGCACTACGCCGGGCAGGAGAAGTTCGACGACGTGGTGGGCGACGCCATCATGCCCCACGCCAAAAAATACTTCGCCAACATCCTCCTCCTCTACAGCCCCCTCATCCTCAAGCTCGTGGACCAGGTCACCGAGATGGGGCTCCCCATCGAAATGATCTGCCCGGACCACGGAGTCATCTGGCGGAAAGACCCATCCCGGATCATCAACGCCTATGTCTCCTGGGCCAAACAGGAGACGGTCGCCAACAAGGCGGTGGTGATCTACGACACCATGTGGCACAGCACCGAAGCCATGGCCGACGCCATCGCCGACGGAATCCACGAGGCCGGCGGGATCGCCCGGCCCATGAAGCTCCGGGAGTGGCACCGCAGTGACATCATGACCGAGGTCCTGGACGCCCGGGCCGTGATCGTCGGCTCGCCGACCCTGAACAACGGCCTCTTTCCCACCGTGGCCGATATGCTCACCTACATGAAGGGGCTCAAGCCCAAAAACAAGATCGGCGCCGCCTTCGGCTCCTATGGCTGGAGCGGAGAGTCGGTCAAGCTGGTGGACGAAGCCCTCGATGGCATGGGATTCGAGATGCCCGAAGACGGGCTCAAAATCCAGTACGTGCCCGACGGCGACGCAATCGAGCGGTGCGTCGATCTCGGCCGCCGGATCGGCCAACGGATGGTGGGCTGACCCACCGCCCCCGGCTCACCCAACAAACGGGAGACTGTCATGAAAAAGATCGCCCTGTTCGTCTTCAACCCGGACCCCCTGTGCTTTATCCATGTCCTCCTAAACGCCCTGGACATGGACCGCAGGAATTTCGAGGTCCGGGTCGTCATCGAGGGGGCCGCCACGAAGCTGGTCCCGGAGCTGGCCAAAAAGGACAACCCGCTCCACCAGATGTGGGAGAAGGCCAAGAACTACGGCCTCGTCGACGGGGTCTGCAAAGCCTGCTCGGCCAAGATGGGAACCCAGGAAGCGGCCGAGGACCAGAACCTCGCCCTCCTCGATGACATGTCGGGCCATCCGTCCATGGCCCAGTACCAGGAGGACGGCTGTGAGGTGATGATCTTTTAATCGGGGCGGTCTCCCGGAAACCCCCGCGCTCGGCCGGAGACCGCGACATTTCCGGAGCCAAAGGCGACATGATGCTGAACCGCTCGGCGTTGACCGACGCCATTGTTGACAAAGCCAAATCCCTGGGCGCGGCCATCGCCGGCGTGGCCGACATCGAATCCCTGAAAGCGTCGCCCTCTCACCAGATTCATCCGAAAATCGGCTTGGACCTTGACAAGCATTGGCGGGACGCGGAAATCGGGAGGGAGCCCGAGGGGATCGCCTGGCCGCCGGATGCCGTATCCGCCGTGGTGATCGGCGTCCCCCATCCCGCCGATTCACCCTCCCTCGACTGGTGGGATGGCAAGGGAACCCCCGGCAACCGCGTCCTCATCCGAATTATCGCCCAACTCTGCCAATGGTTGGAGCACGACTGTTCCATCAAGACCCATAAACCCCCCTACCTGATCGAAAAAGGCGGGATATTCCTGAAAGACGCCGCCGTCCTGGCCGGACTGGGCTGCGTCGGGAGAAACAATCTGGTGATCACGCCCGATTACGGCCCCCGGATTCGCTTCCGGGCTTTGCTGATAGACCAGAAAGCGGCGCCCACCGGTCCCATCCAATTCAATCCCTGCGGCGGTTGTGGTGAGCCATGCCGGGTGGCCTGCCCCGTGAGCGCCTTCCAGCGAAGTGTTTACCCGGCCGATGCCCTGGGCCAGTCCATTTTGCCCGGCACGGACGGGACTTATGACCGGGTGACCTGCAACCTGAAGATGGACGGGGATATCGAAGATGCCGTCAGGGCCATGTCGGGTGGCGACGGGAAAAAGCGGGAGACCCGGCTGGCCATCGAAGCCTTTGAAGACGGTGGCAAGGTGAAACCGAAAGGTGATCAGGGGGTTGATTATTGCGTGAAGTATTGCCGGCAATGCGAGCTGAGCTGTCCGGTGGGG
>CAZWGY010000072.1:0-13783 GCA_964633575.1 uncultured Desulfobacteraceae bacterium | reverse complement strand
CCGACTATCCCGCGGCCTCTCGCCCCGACCCGTCCAGATATCCCAAGGACCGCATCGGACCGCCCAGGTGCCGCTCGAAGACCCGGAGCTGAGCCGGAGTCAGGACCTTCCGGTATCGGCGGACCGAATTGGCCCGGACGTCCCGGGTCTGTTGGACCTTGTAGTCGCCGCCGTTTAACACGGAAAACCGGGGAAACGGCAGCAGTCGTTCCGGTGGCAGGTCGAGGTAGCCGAGGAGCCGGGCGAGGGTCCGCTCCGGGTCGGTGACCAGGTCTTCGTAGCGGACGACGTGCCAGCGCCGCCGTCCGGACAGCAGGTGCCGATGGACTTGCCGCCACCGCCGCAACAGGCCGACATCGATCCCGTTGACGACCCGGCCGGGCCGCCAGAAGAGATAGGCATACCCCGATTTGATCGTCGAGAGATAGCTGTCCCGAGGGTCCCGGGTGATCCAGACGAACCGGTTAAAATGGCGGATGAAGTCGCCGCGTCTCTGGAGATAGACGATATCCAGCGGCTTGACGCAGACGTTGGTCCGAGGCGGCAGGCATAAGGCCATCCGCCCCAACACGTAAAAAGAGCTGACGTCGCTGTAAGCTCGGAGGGCCGAGTGCTGATCCAGGATGTGAGTCAGCAGGGTGCTTCCGCTCCGCATGGAGTAGCCGATCAGGACCCGCAAGGGCTCCGGGCGCCGCCGGGTCGTTTCCAGGGGTGTCATCATCGCCGCCCCTCCGCTTTTCTCCCGATAAAGGTGACATACCGCCAAAGCCCCCCGTAAGCGTGTCTCACCCGAAGGTGGACCGGCTGCCATCCCCGGCTGAGCTCCGCCAGAAGGTGACCCTCCATCCGGACGTGGTTGACCGCCATCCACCGGGAAAAGGCGGTCAGGGGGGATTCGTGGAAATCGACCACCGCCAGAAGTCCCCCCGGCCCCAGATCCCTTTCCGCCACCTCCAGAACCCGTTCCCAGCCGGGGTTGATCATCGACAGGGTATAGGAAAAGAGGATCAGGTCGAAGGGGCGGTCCCCGGACAGGGGCCGGTCATAAGCCCCCTCGATGAGCCGGAGACCGGGGTGATGGCCGACGCATCGTTTTGCCCGTCGGAGCATGGCTCCGGACAGGTCCACCCCCGTGACCCGAGCCTCGGGAAACCACCGGATCAGCCGCTTGAGCTGGTAGCCGGTGCCGCATCCCACTTCGAGAATAGCCCTGGGCCGGGTGCGGAGCGCCACCTCCCGGATGAGCGCCGTCCGGCCGAAGAGGAAGGACCACCGGGTGAGGTTGTAGATTCGGGCGTGGAAGCGGTAGTAGCGTTTGAGAGCGATCAGAGAGGCGCTCATGAAACCGTCCCCTGGGAGCGCGGGCGTCCCGTCAAGACCTCCGAGGTTTTGTTTGGAAAGACCTCCGAGGTTTTGGAAACCTCGGATGTCTCATTGGAAACCTCGGAGGTCTCATTGGAAACCTCGGAGGTCTCATTGGAAACCTCGGAGGTCTTTATCGGTTCCTGGGAGCACGGGCGTCCCGCCCGCATTAGGGTAGGGGCGGACCCGCGTGTCCGCCCTGGGACCCGCGTGTCCGCGTAAATCACCTCCGCCAGATGGAGGCTGCCGTAAGTTCCCACCCGGTCCTGGCGGTGGAGAGGCTCGGTGAGCTCCGGCCGGAACCGCAAGACCCGTCGGGCATGAGCGGGGATAAACCGGACGTCCGGCCCGGCCGATCTCATCAGGATTCGGGTCCCCGAGCGGCTGTTGGCCAAAATGGCCGTCCATTCCGCCGCCAGGGCCTCGGGATGGTACCACGCCATCCAGTCCTGGTGGTCGAGCAGCACGAAATGAGTGTAGATCCCGGGGTTTTTCTCCAGAAAGCCGGTGAGGGTGTCGGTGTGGAGACGGACGCGGCCGATCCGGTCCCGGAGGGTCTCGAAGTAGCGCTCCTTGAGGTAGTTGGGCCGGCATCCCGCCGGATAGGTGCCGGTGGCGTAAACCCGCCAGAAATAGTTTTCGCCAATGGGGACCCGGGTGAAGACGTGGCGGAGCCGGTCCCGGACATATTGAGGGAGACCGCCGGCGTATTGTCGGTCAATCAGGCGCATCTGGGGCCGGGGGACGCCGAGCATCGCCATGAGGGTCGGCTGCTTCACCAGCCAGGTGACCGGCCGGCGCCACAGTCGCGGCTCGATCCGTTCATAGATGGCCCGCTGGGCCTGGAGGTCCGGGGCGGACATAAGCTCATCCACCAACGGCTTCACCCCCCGAAAAAATCGATAGAAAAGCGTGATGAAGACCCATGCCGCGTCGCCGGTGGCTCCCCGATGGTAAAAGGTCCGCCGGCCGCCGAAATACCCGATGTGCCGCCGCCAGTAGCGCCGGTCCCGCTCGCTCAATGCATCGGCTACCGCCGCGAGGGCGGCACGAGGGTCCGGGTGTCGGCCGTCGCCGAAGAGCCGGACCAGAAGATCGCGCCGACCGGCCGAGATGGTGGCCATCTTGAGGGCCATCAGGGCGTTTTGCCGGTAATTCACGTCCACGGCGTCGATCCGGGCCGGGTTGTCCAGGAGGTAATCGAGAGTGTTGCAGCCCGCCGAGGTGATTACCACCACTCGACTTTTATCGTCGATCTCCAGGAGCTCCCGGTCGATCCGGGGGTCCTCCCAGCAGGTGTTGTAGATGAGGCGGTTTCGGTGGACAAGCTGAAAACAGCGGTCATGAAGCCGGTCCGCCGGCCGGGCAATTCTAATCCGGGCCATATCCGTATCTCCTTTCGTCAGGTTGATCAGGTCAGCGGATCACGCTCGTGGCGTGATTGCCGGCCATGGCGTACCCGACCAGGGTTAGGGGCGGATGAGGGTTATGTGAGCGCTGAGTTAGGCGGGGCTCAATCCATTGACGATCTGAAAAGAAGGTCATCTCCCCTGAATATCCCGGCCGGCACCCGCCCCTCCCAGAGAAAGTGGGGGCGGATGCCGAGGAGCCGGGCGAGGGTCGGGGCGGTGTCCAGAAGGCTCACCGGCGCCTCGATGGCGAAGCCGGCCCGGATGTCGGGGCCGGCGACCATCCAGGGCACGGTCATCACCGAGGGGAAGGGCAGGATGTGGTCCCACCCCTCTCCGCCGTGATCGGCGGTGACCAGGATGTGGTCGTCGGCCCCCAACGCCTTCAGTATCACCCCGACTGCCGCGTCGGCCCGAGATACCGCGTCCAGATAGGCCGTCGAGCCGAACCCGGCCGCGTGGCCGGCGGCATCCACCCCGTCCAGGTGGATAAAGCAGAAATCCGGGGCGTGTCGGGTCAGGTGGGACGCCGCAGCTTCGGCGATCCGGTGGTCGGGAGCCGCCGCCCCGTCGGGCTCGACCAGGCATCGGTCATACCCCACGGCGCCGGGGAGGCTGGCCCTTTTGAGCGGCGGCCAGCCATGGAAAGCGGCCGTCCGGAGATCGGCGTACCGGGCCAGGTCCATGATGCCATAAGTCCCGGCGGCGGGGCGGCGGCCCGGGGCGTTATCGGTCACCCCATGCCGGTCCGGCGGCAGGGACGCGAAGAGGCTGATGTGAACCGGGAGAGTCAGAGGCGGAAAGACGGTTCGGGCCGCCGGGGAACAGGCGCCGTCGGCCATGATGCGGTCGAGGTGCGGAGTCCGGGCCGTCCGGAGACCGTCAACCCGAAGGCCGTCAATGACGATGAGGACAACCCGCCTGTTACCCATCACCCATTATCCGTTTGAGCACGTGCATATCGATCCCGATAGCGATAACCCATCACCTATAACCTATTACCTATAACCCATCACCCATTACCCATCACCTATCACCTATAACCAGAACATCGACTCCCGGACGGCATCCACCAGCCGCCGCATGTCGTCGGGGACGACATCGCCGATGTGGCCGATCCGGAAGGTGTCCAGAGAGGTCACCTTGCCGGGATAGATCACGAATCCCCGGTCTTTGAGGTTGTCGTAAAACCGCCGAAAGTCGTAATCCGGATGGCTGGGGCTACGGAACGAGGTGATGATGGGGGATTGATGGCCGTCTGGGAGCAGGGTTTCGAACCCCAGCGCCCGCATCCCGCTGACCAGGGTCCGATGATTCTCGCTGAACCGCTCATGCCGCCGGGCCACGCCGCCTTCGGCCTCAAGCTCGGCAAGGGCCTGTGCAAAGGCCCGGACCGTGTGGGTGGGCGAGGTGAACCGCCACTTGCCCCCGCCGGTTTCCATGGTCTCCCATTGGTCGAAAAGGTCCAGGCTCAGGGACCGGGCCCGCCCCCGGATGCTTTCCATGACTTCCCGGCGGGTGATCACAAACCCGAAGCCGGGAACCCCCTGTATGCACTTGTTGGCGCTGCTCACCAGGAAGTCAGCGCCGATGGCCGCCATGTCCATGGGAATCCCGCCAAAGGAGCTCATGGCGTCCAGGATGAAGGTCCGGCCGTGGACCTTGACGATCCGGCCGATCTCCTCGGCCGGATTGAGCATCCCGGTGGTGGTCTCGCAGTGGACCATGGCCGCGTGAGTGATACCGGGTTCGGTTTCGAGGCATCGGTTGAGGAGGGTCTGGCTGGGGTGACCCCGCTCGCCACTGTCGAGGATCGCCACCGGGATATTCAGGTACCGGGCGATTTTGATCATCCGCTCCCCATAAGCCCCGTTGGTGATCACCAGGAGCTTCCCGTCGGGGGGGACCGCCGACCCGATCACCGACTCCACGCAGAAGGTCCCGCTGCCCTGCATCAGGACGGAGGTATAGCCGGGCTCGGCCGTGGCCAGGGCCACCAGCTTTTCGCGGATGGCGGTGACGACGGCATGGTAGTCGTCGTCCCAGGTACACCAGTCCCGCATCATGACCGATTTCACCGTCCGGGTGGTGCTCAGGGGGCCGGGGGTCAGGAGGAGGTAGGGATTGTCAGGCGGCTCAGGGGGATTTTGATCACGGGCGTTCATGGATGTCTCCTTTTCCGATGGCTCGATTTTCGATTGTGGTCTCCCGCCGGCCGGCGATCCGGGCTTACGCGGGCCGCTCGCCCCGCTCGATCCGAGCCCCGATGGTCTCGATCAGGGGCTCGCAGGCCCAGATCCCGTCAGCCAGATAATGGGCGCCGGCCCCGCCGAGCCCGGCCCCGATTTCGGCCAGACGCCGGTCGAGGTCCTCGGGGGGCAGGGCATCGGCTTGGGATTCGGTCAGGCCGAGCCCGTTGCTGGTCCGGGTGACCCCGATGGTCCACATTCCCGCGTTGAGGCCCTCTTCGATGTCGGCGACGGTATCGCCGATTTTGACCATCCGCCAGAGGGGGTAGGCATCCAGTCGGATGGCGTTGAGATAGCACATCCAGGGCCGGGGCCGGCCGGCGGGGACCTCCGAGGAGCAGACGATGGCATCCGGGGCATATCCTTGGGATCGGGCCTCACGGGCCAGGGCCGTGACCATCGGGCCGGTGTAGCCGGTGGTGGACCCCACCGGAATCCCTCGTTCGCGCATGGCGGCCAGAAACTCGACGGCACCGGGGATCGGGTCGGCATGGCGGGTCACCGCCGCCACCATCCGGGGCTCGGTTTCCCGGTAGAGGGCGTCGATGTCCGATTCATCCGGGGGGCGGCCATGGACCGTCTCCCAGCGGGCCGAAACCGTCGGCAGCTTGCATAAGGCCCGGATATGGTCCCGCTTCATCAGCCCCATATACCGCCGGGCCTCGGCCATCGTCACCTCGACCCCGAATTGTGAAAAGACGTCGATGAAGACGGCGGCCGGTCCCCGGCACCCGTAATCGACGGCCGTGCCGGCCCAGTCGAGAATCACGGCCCGGACCGAATGTCCCGTCGGTTTGCTCAATTTGTCCGTCCCGGTTTGCATGGCTTTGCTCCCTGTTGGCGTGTGATCAATGTATGGCCCCGCTCCGATCCATCCTTACGCCCCCGGGACCGGATCGTCAACCGCCCGGCCGGTGGAAAAGCGAATCGATCATGGTTGTCGATCACGGGACCACCGCCACCCGGATGGCCACCGGGGATCGGGCGAGGCGGAGCCCGTTGTTGACGTCATCGAGCCCCACCTGGTGGGTCACGATCTCTCCGAAGGGAAACCACGCCGCGGGCGTGGCGGCGTTGAGGAGGTCAATCCCGGCCCGGAGGTGCCGGGCTTCGTAGTTGTGAATTCCGGTGAGGGTCAGCCGCCGCCAGACAATATCCCCGGCATCATAGGTGAATCGGGCGTCCGGAAAGGAGCTGCCGATCTCGATGAGCCGGCCCCCGATCCGCAAACATCTGAGCCCCAACGGGATCAGCTTGGGGGCCCCGGCCACCTCCAGACCGGCATCGACGCCGAGGTCGTCGGTCATCTCCCGGACCGTCCGGACGGCCGTGTTTTCATCCATCCCGGACAGATTAAGGGTGTCCGTGGCCCCGAATCGCTCTACAAAGGCAAGCCGTTCCGCCAGGCGATCCGCCACGATGACCCGGCGGCACCCGGCATGAGCCGCGAGGGCCGCGGCATGGCAGCCCAGGGCCCCGGCTCCCAGGATCAGGACCGTTTCAAAGGGGCGGAGACCGGCCGCCTCCCATCCGGCAACGGCGGTGGCCAGGGAGCAATTGGCCGGCGCGGCCGCCCAGTCGGACACACCGTCGGGCAGCTTGATAACGGCGGTCCCGGGACCGAGGTAACAATATTCGGCGAATCCGCCGGTGAGATGGGGCGGGATGTCGCAGGCGTCGTGACCGTACTTCAATAGTCGCCGGCATTTCATGGGCAGGCCCAAATCCCGGCAGAATCGGCACTGGCCGCAACTGGCCATGAGGGTCCAGGTGACGCGGTCCCCCGGCCGGAGGGGGCGGTCCCCGAGGTCGTGCGTCACCCCATCGCCCATTTCGACGACGGTCCCGACGATTTCATGACCCAGGATAATGGGCAGGGGCGAGGCGCGACGGCCGGTCCAGGAATGGATGTCCGATCCGCAGATGGTGCAGCAGACCACCCGGACCAGAATGGTCCCCGGTCCCGGCCGGGTAAGAGGGTATTCCCGGATCTCCAGGTCCTGGCCGGGCGATGTCATCACGGCGGCACGGGCGACAGTCGGCACGTCAACCTCCGGAAAAGCGGGCATGGATGCGCGTCACGGGGAAAATGCCGGGCGGATCATAAGAATTCGGTGACGATCAACTGGGGCAGCTCCCGGACGCTCGGGATCACGTGGGTGTGGCGGTACCGCCCCCAGGCGGTCACCGGCTGGGCTCCGGAGAGGACGCCCACAATCCCCCGGCATCCGGCGTTGTGGCCCTCGAGCATATCCGCCGGGGTGTCCCCCACCTTGACAACCTGGTGGACGCTCTGGATGTCGAGCTTCTCCATGGCGTGGAAAATCATGAATGGGGCGGGCCGTCCCCGCTGACCCGGAATGCTTTCGACGTGGACGGCAATGTCCACCAGCCCGTCCCGAATCCAGCCCGATCCGTCCATGATCGCATCTGTGATCCGCCCGTGGAAACCCGTGTCGGTTGCCACTTTGATCCCGTTCGCCTGGCACCAGCGGAAGGTTTCCGCGGCACCCGGCACTTCCCGGACCCCTCGCCGGTAGTGGTCCAGCATCAGGATCTCGTACTGGTCGAAGATCTCCCGGGCCAGGGGCTCGGTCTCCGGGTCCAGCACCGTCTCCATGTCCTGAATCCGGGCGGTCCGGCCCTGGGATCGGGCGATGAGAAGCTGATAGAGGTGGATTTTGTTCATCCCCAGGTGGTAGGCGATCTCCTCCGGCGATGTCTCCAGATCATACCGCCGGGCCGCCTCGTAAAGGCAGTCCTGGACCGCGGTGTCGTCCTGAACGGTGGTGCCGGAGAGATCGAACATGATCATGCGGATGGAGTCCATTGAAAATTCCTCAGCGTTTGGGCTTCGTTTTCCGGGGGGGCCGGATGAAGTATTGGCGGATATGTCCGGAGAGGACGTCGATGAAGTAAACGGTCACGAGGATCATGATAATCAGCAGCGAGACCTGATCCCAGGCCATCACCCGGATACGGTCGGCCAGTTGGAGCCCGATGCCGCCGGCCCCCACGATCCCCAGGATGGTGGCCGACCGGGTGTTCGATTCAAAGTAGTAGAGGGTCGTGGAGAGGATCACCGGGGTGACCTGGGGCAGCATGGCGTACCGGACGGTCTGGATTGCTCCGGCCCCGGCCGACTTGACCCCGTCAATGGGTTTCCGATCGACGTTCTCGATGGCCTCGGAGAAGAGCTTGGACAGCTCGCCGGTGTTGCTCACCGCGATGGCCAGGATGCCGGCAAAGGGACCGAGGCCCACCACGTTGATCCAGACCAGAGCCCAGATCAGGGCGTCCACGCCCCGGAGCACATCGAAGATCCGCCGGATGACAAAGTGAACGGCCGGGTTGGCCACCACGTTTTTCGCCCCGACAAACCCCATGGGGACCGAGAAGAGATAGGCGAGGAGAGTCCCGAGAAAGGCCATCCCCAGGGTTTCCAACAGGGCGGATAGAAAATCGAGGGTCCGGCCGTGGGAGGCCGGGGGCAACATGAAGCTGACGACGCCGAAGAGCTTGCCGAAGCCGTCGATCAGGCGCTTTACGTCGAAAAAGCCGAGGGTGTAGAGGCAATAGAGGGTGAACGCGGTCAGGCCCGCCAGAAGCCCCCAAAAGGCCGCCCGCTTTCGAGGGGACCGGACGAAGATTTCCGGATATTGGCTGACGACACCGGCGGGCTCCGGCTTGAGCGGATCGCGGATCATATAGCGGAAACCTCGCCGATCACCCGGTGACGGATCTTTTCGCAGAAGATGTCGATCAGGGAAACCGTCACGATGATCATCAGGACGATGGCGCTGATGTCCTTATAGAAGAATTGGCGGATTACCGTCATCAGCTCCTGCCCGATGCCGCCGGCCCCCACGAAGCCCACCACCGACGCGGCGCGGACGTTGATCTCCAGCCGCAACAGGGTGTAGCTCATGAAATTGGGCAGGACCTGGGGCACCACGGCGTAACGGATGGTCTGAAACCAGTTCCCCCCCGATGCCGTCACTCCGTCCATGCTCCCCGCGTTGAGGTTTTCGTTGATCTCGGAAAAAAGCTTGCCCAGGGCCCCGCCGCTGTGGAGGGCAATGGCGAGGACCCCGGGAAGGGGGCCGATGCCAAAGGAGAAGACGAAGATCAGGGCGAAGACCAGCTCCGGGACCGATCGGCCGAATTCAGTGGCCCGGCGGCAGAGAAAATAGGTCCAGTAGTGGTCGTTGAGGTTCCTCGATGCCGGAAAGCAGAGAACGAACGCGCCGATGAACCCGAACAGGGTCCCCAGAAACGCGATGAGCAGCGTGTCCCAGAGATACCGAAGCCACTTCCCGATCCCCCAATACCAGTCCGACAGGTCTTCGGCCAGGTGGCCGGGGCGGAGCTCGGGGAGCGTCTCGCTGAAGTAGTTGAAAAAGCCGGGCAGGCCGTGGACGAATTCGGAGATGCTCACCTCGCCCACATGGATGGACCCGGCCAGGGCCAGCAGAAAGACGGCGGCACAGATCATCGACTCCCGGCGCCGCTCCCGCTTCATCCCGGCTTCGGCGTCCGCGAAGTCCAGATAGGTCCGGCTCCCCTGGAAATCCTCCCGGAAAAATGCCGTCATGGGATCAGGTCCATCTCATTCTTATGGATGGAGCCGCCCCTGCTCGTCCGGGGACGGCTCCGTCCAGTCCGTTTCCGCAAGGGAACCGCTACTCTTTCCGCTGTTCCATGTTTGCCTTGATGAACCGGATTACCGGCTGATAATCTTCAAGGCTGACCGCCTGAAGCCGCTGGGAGCCGCCCATCAGGGCCGTGAAGGCTTCGGGGTCTTTTTCATGAAGGCTCACCAGGGCCGCCTTGATGTCGTCTTGCATCTCTTGGGGGAGCCAGGCGGGCACGGTGAAGGGGTCTGACGGAAGCCGCGGCGACTTCCATAATATCCGGTATCCGTCCGGCTCGATCATCCCCTTTTCCTCCATCCGGCTCATGTTCGACTTCTTCTCGTTGGTCCACCAGGTGGCCACCGCGTCGAACTGGCCGTCATAGAGCATCTTGACGCTGTTCTCGTGGCTGCCGGAAAAGGTGGTCGATCCGAAAAAATTGTCCACGTCGTAGCCGGCTTCCCCGAGGAAGTACCGGGGGGCCTGATGGCCCGAGGTGGAGTTGGGATCGGCGAACCCGAATTTCTTGCCTTCCAGATCGTCCACCGACTGGTAGGGGCTGTCTTTTTTGACAATGATGACGCCAAAATAGCCGAACCCGCCGTCCTTGTCGATCTCCGCGGCGAGGGGGACGGCCTTCCCGCCGGTCACGATCCAGGCCCGGGCAAAGGAAGCCGGCCCGAACCAGGCCAGCTCGGCCTTCCTGGCCTTCAACGCCTCGATGACCCCGGCGTAATCGGTGGCCTCGCGCCATTCGATCTCCACCCCCAGCTCCTCGGCCAGGTAGCTCCGGAACGGCTCCCACCGCTTGGCCCGGTCCTCGGCGTTTTCCTCGGTGATCACGCCCAGGGTGATCTTTGGATACCGATCCCGCCAATCCGCGGCCAGTGCCGGGACCATGCTGGCAAGGACCAGTCCGGCCGCCAGCGTCCACATCAACATCCGTCTCATGGGTCTCATCTTCATCTCCTTTGGGCTATCATTGATGGAAAAACCGGCCCCCGCCGACGCTTCAGGCACAGGCCGATTTCGGAAACGCCGCATCCGGTCCGGGGTGAAGGGACGAGGCCGCCGCCTCGTCCCGTTCTTCCCCCTCGATCCCGTAAATCTTGGTTACCTCGGATTGGGCTAGCCTGGGCGGCGGCCCGTCGAAGACCAGCCGGCCGGCCCGCATCCCGACGATCCGGTCGCAATACTCCCGGGCCGTCTCAATGTGGTGAAGGTTGCAGATCACGGTGATTCCGTAATCGGTATTGATGGTCTTTAGGGCGTCCATGACCCTGGCCGCGTTGTGGGGGTCGAGGGACGCGATGGGCTCGTCCGCCAGGATCAGCTCCGGCTCCTGGACCAGGGCCCGAGCAATGGCCACCCGCTGCTGCTGCCCCCCGGAGAGGGTGTCGGCCCGCTGGAGGGCCGTTCCGACCATGTCCAGTTGCTCGAGGGCCTGGACGGCCATGGCCTTCTCGGTTTTTGAAAAGCGCTTGATCAGGGAAGGCAGAGTGTGGTGGTAGCCCAAACGGCCCACCAGGACATTGGTGATGACATCCAGGCGGTCCACCAGATTGAACCCCTGAAAGATCATGGCACACCGGGTCCGCCACCCCCGAAGCGCCCGGCCCCTCAAGGCCGTGACATCGGTCCCGTTGAAAGTGATCCGGCCGGCGCCGGGATCGATGAGCCGGTTGATCAGCCGAAGCAGGGTGGACTTTCCGGCCCCGGACCGTCCGATGATCCCCACCATCTGGCCCGGCGACACCGCCAGGTTGACGGCGTCCACCGCCGTAACGTCGCCGAACTGTTTGATGACCGATTCCAGTGCGAGCATGAAGCCTTTTCCATTGTCTCTCCGGCCACGCGGACGGCCATGGCCGAAGAAACCGTTGAGGTTGATGGATGTCGGGTCCGTCGTCGGATCAATCGTTCCCGAATCGGCCGAAAACGGTCCCCCGTTCCGACAAGGGTTAAAGCGATCAATTGTTACGGCGGTGTTATGGAATTGTTAGTTGTTGATGATTGTTTCCACTATTCGGCTTCAGTAATAGTGATGAGTCCTCAGTCTTCATCTATGGTCCGCTCCCTCACGGTCGCGGCTCCATACTCAGTCCTCAGTCCTCATCCCTCAGTCCTTCGTCCGCTTCCGTTGAAGCGGTTTGTGAAGCCGCTTTGTCGGATTGGATCATCCATAAAAAGGGGACCGACATTTCAACCAGTTGAGCCATCCGGTCGGCGGCGGTGTCCATCCAATCCGTGAGCATCCGGCTCGTTTGCTGGATCTGGGCCTCGTATTGGTCGAGGGCTTGTCGGAGCCCCTGATCCACGGAGTCCGGGTCGGCGAGCAGCTTGGCGCCGTCCTTGAAAGACGTTGACGAGGCCCGGAGCCAGTCGGTGGTCATCTTAAGCATCTGCCGGTGAATGTGCCGGGATTGCCGATGGGCTTCGGTGCCTGGAAATGAGCGGACGGCCTTCCAGATGGGCGTCACCCCATCGACGGGCAGGTGTCCGGAAACCCGCTCCAGGTCGTCGGTCATTTCCGTCAGAAGGGTCTCCAACGTGTTGAGATAGCAGTCGGTTTGGATGGTTTCTCCCATGACTGCCTGACGGTTCAACGCCTGGCGGGCTTCCGCGATCCGGCTCGCCTTCTGGGTCAATTCGACCAGGCATCCGGACCAGGCCCGGAATGCCTTCCCATTTGCCGACAAGCTGTTGTCCATGTAATGCATGTTCATCGATCGTCTCCTTTCAAAAATGGAATTGGGGTTTGTGGCGCGACGTCAAATACACGCCAGGCGGGCTAACGGGGCAGCGTGCCCATCCAGATCATGAATGCCGATCCCACAATGACGGCGGGAATCTCGGCTGACTTCCGAAACCAGGCCAGGGAGATCTGAAGCATCTCCACCGGCGTAAGCGGGCCTCGGGCGGTCTGACGGTCCTTTAAATCCATGGCGGGTTCTCCTTTGGTTGTATGATGGTGGCATGGAGCTGCAACGGATACGGCGGATATATGACGTGAGGAGATTTGAGTTGGATTAGCGACGTGCTAGTTTTTCGTTAGTGTCCATCCAGAAACCGAAACATTTGGTCGAAACCAAGCCGCGCGTACAATCGCTAAAAAAACCACTGCCGCCCAAGTGAACGATTTCAATTCAGCCTGCATGAAGGTATAATCTTTTCCGGAGCGGGTGAAGGTCCGGCATCGGTCGTCGGGTCCACGCCATGGACCGGATTTTCTGGCGGCCCGCCGGCTTTCTGGTGGCGAGCCTGCTTATCAGCCTGTTATAACCCATTAAAAGGAAACGACATCATGACCGATATCAGCGATCCCGTCGAGCTGACCCGAAAACTTCTGTCCTTCAAGACCGTCAATCCGCCGGGAGACGAATTCGAGCTGGCCCAATTCGCGGCGGACCTGCTGGGAAAGGCCGGATATCAGATCACCACCCGATCGTTTGGATTGAAACGGACCAATGTGATAGCGGTGTTGAAGGGCGATGGGGGGAATCGGGCGCCCTTGTGTTTCTCCGGACACATGGACACCGTCCCGCTGGGCAACGCCGAATGGCGGGTGGACCCCTTTTCCGGCGAGCGGGAGGGGGACATCCTCTACGGCCGGGGCGCATCGGACATGAAGGGCGGGCTGGCGGCCATGATCGCGGCGGCGCTGCGGCTGGCCCAATTGGAACGGCGGGCGGCGGATATTAAACTGGTGCTCACCGCCGGAGAAGAATACGGCTGCCAGGGCGCCGCGTTTCTGGCGGATAAGGCGGCGGATGCGTTGGGGGACGCCGGCGCGCTGGTGGTCTGCGAGCCCACGGCCAACTACCCCATGCTGGGCCACAAGGGCGCGATGTGGCTGGAGGCGGAAGCCCTGGGGCGGGCGGCTCACGGTTCCATGCCCGAACAGGGGGACAACGCCATCTACAAAATCGGGCGGGCCATCACCCGTCTGGAAACCTATCGGTTCAATGTCGAGGCCCATCCGGTGCTGGGATCGCCCACCTTAAACGTCGGAACGGTCTCCGGCGGCACCAACTTCAATATCGTCCCGGACCGGGCCGTCATCGGCATTGACATCCGGACCGTGCCGGGTCAGAAAATAGAAAAAATACGGGATGATCTGGCGGCGTAT
>CAZWGY010000071.1:0-14002 GCA_964633575.1 uncultured Desulfobacteraceae bacterium | reverse complement strand
AGCTCATCGTCGGCTTCTTCCGTTTCGACGACTTCTTCTTCCTCGCCGAAGTCGAGGTCGAGCTCCATGTCGCCTTCCTCGTCAGCGAGGGCTTCTTCTTCGATGTCGAGGGATAGCTCTTCTTCGGAGGCCTCTTCTTCGGCCTCCGCGTCTGAATCCATCTCCAAATCGATCTCTTCGTCTTCCCCCTCGTCGGCTTCGGAAGTCTCATCCAGATCCAGATCGAGCTCCAGCTCTTCAGACTCCGCCCTGTCTTTCGATTCATCCATGAGATCGGTCTCCTCTACCAGGCCGGGCATGTCATCAAGGGCGGTCAGGTCCAGGTCATCCGTTTCATCGATTTCCACCTGGAGTCGATCCGCATCCGCGTCCTCGCTTGTATCCTCATCGATGTCCATGTCGAGATCGAGGTCGAGTGACAAATCATCGGCATCGGCTGCTGTTTCGTCCTCATCCGACTCGTCCCCGATGATCTCGTCGAGGTCTGAGAGGTCGAGCTCATCCGGCTTCTCCGCCACCGGGGTGGTTTCGCCCTCCTTGGCCTTGTCGTCGGCGAGGGCTTTGTACATGTTGGGAGCGTTGAACTCGACGGTGGCATATTCGTCGGGGTCGATCTCCTCGTCGTCGTCGGCCAGCTCCACGGAGACCGATTCGGCCTCATCGCTTTCGAGGGCTTCGTCGAGTCCGGAGAGGTCGAGGTCATCCTCCGGGGAGATCTCTTCGTCTTCTTCGTCCATGTCGAGGCTGATGTCGAGATCCTCGTAGGATTCCATGTCCTCATCGTCCGGGAGATCCACCATTTCCTCTTCGGCGCCATCATCCGCTGTATCATCGAGGAAGATATCCTCGGCCTCCGCTTCCTCGGCTGGGGCCGTTTCAGCCGCCTCTTCATCGTCCAGGTCGTCGAGGTTGGGCAGGCCGAGGTCTTCCAGCACCGGCGCGGATGCCATCTCCACCGTCGCCGGTCCTTCCTTGGCCACCGGTGCCTTCGGCGGCTTGGGGGATTCCTCCGGAGGATGGTGTTTTACGGGGAGATCTTCATCCTCCTCTACTTCGAACAGGTCGGCGATGTCGGAGAGGTCAAACCCCACTAGCCCGCTGGGGGTTTCGCTTTGAGGGACCGGGGTGCCGGGCACCGGCGGGGACTCATCCTTGACCCGGAGTCCTCGGCTTTTGGATTCCGTTTCAGCGGCCTTCTTGACGCCTCGCACCGGCTGGGCTTTCAAGCGGAGCTTTTCGGACGGCTCACCGGCTTCATCGACGGTCGCCTGCTCCGGTGCGGGCGGTTGCGCCACGAATACGTGGCCGCACTTGGCACAACGCACCTTCGAGCCCTTGGGCTTCAATCGCGTTTCATCGATTTTGAAGCTGGTGTTACATTCTGAACAGGTGATAATCATAAACCAACCTCACCGGCTGGGCGGATTCCAAAATCCGGTCCGGTAGATTCCGTTCCGGCCGCCTTTGTCCGCCGACCCACTAAGGGCTCAGATGGTAAATATCCGGTAATTGCCTGTATTCCTCCGCGTAATCCAGCCCGTATCCCACAAGAAATCCAGATTCCACCACATGGCAGGCGTAGTCCACGGAAACGGCTGTCTCCCGTCGCTCCCGTTTGTCGATCAAGGCGCATACCCTGACGCTGTTCGCCTTCCGGGAGTTAAACAGATTGATGAGATAAGAAATCGTCAGGCCCGAATCGACAATATCTTCCACCACCAGCACGTCTTTGCCCGTCAGATCGATTTCGACGTCTTTGGTCAGCCGGATCGACCCGGATGAGGCCGTGCCATCTCCATAAGAGGCCGTTCGAATAAAATCAATCTGTACCGGTACCGTCAGATGCCGAATGAGGTCGGCCAGAAAGACAAACGCGCCTTTGAGCACACCGATGAGGATCGGGGAGCGGCCCTGGTAGTCGGCTGATAAGGTCCGACCCAGGGCGGCGACACTGGATTGAATGTCATCCTGTTTTAGAACAGGAGTAAATTCAGGCATTTATAGTTACCGTTTCCCGCCGCGTGGCGTCGTCAGATGTTCTTCTGACTTCTATACGGAGCAAGGTACATCTGTTATAAGCCGTTTGTCAAATAAATTTGATCCGCTACAGGCCGGCTTGACTGAGCTGTTCGACGATCTGCCGCTGGGAATCGGTCAGGTGGCTGGGCATGTTGACCTGGACCGAGACATAGAGGTCCCCCCGGTCGTTGCCCTGCATCTGAGGCAGCCCGTGTCCGGACAACCGCATCTTCGTCTTGTGACGGGTGCCCGGCGGGATCTTCAGACTCAGCTCCCGGCCGTCCAGGGTCGGCACCGAGATATGAGTGCCCAGCAGCGCCTCGCTCAGCTTGATCTCCCTGGAGATCAACAGATCATAACCGTCCACGTCGTAAAGGGAGTCCGGGGTCACCTTTGACTGGATGAAAAGGTCCCCCGGCGGGCCGCCGTAAGGGCTCTCCTCGCCCTTACCGGCCAGGCGGAGCTTTTTACCGGTGACCATGCCCTTGGGGATTTTCACCGTGATGTTCTCCGATTTCCCCTTGTGCTGGAAAGTGACGGTTTTCCGGGCACCGTTGGCGACTTCCTGAAGGGTCAGGGGCAGCTCGTAAACCAGGTCGGAGCCCTTGAGCCCGGCCGCCTGGCCGCCCCCCTTGCCGAAACCGCCGAACGGGGAGCCGCCGCCAAAGGAAAACCGGACGTTGTCGCCCTTGCCGGTAAAGAAGTTGGCCCCGCCGAATCCGAACTCGTTGAAAATGTTCGAAAAGTCGAATCCCTTGAAAATGTCCTCCTGGGAATACCGCTGCTGGAAACCGTCGGAGCCATAAGTGTCGTATTGCTTCCGCTTTTCGGGGTCGCTCAGCACGGCATAAGCCTCGCTGATCTTCTTGAACTGCTCCTCCGATGCCTTGTCCCCCTTGGCGTGGTCGGGGTGGTGCTTCATCGCCAGCTTTCGATATGCTTTCTTGATCTCCGAGTCGGTGGCATTCTTGCCAACGCCCAGGATCTTGTAATAGTCCTCAGCCATTTACATCATCTCCATTTCATGAAGTAGGGTCTATCAATCCGGGAAAATGTCTCGATGATGACCTAACCATTTAAATTTAAGTTTAAATCGCATCATGTCAAGGCATTGTCGGCCGGATGCTTCAAAGGCCCCCTTCGGTGGGGCGGAGCCGATCCAGACGGAGGCGCTCCCGGTCGTCAAAGAGCCGTCTGGACCCCAGCCGGACGGCGGCCATGGTTCCGAAGCCGGTGCCGGCGGCGATGAGAAACATGATCAGAATCTGATACTTGACCGCCTCCACCGGCGGGTTTCCGCCGAGAATCTGGCCGGTCATCATCCCGGGGAGACTGACCAGCCCGGCGGCGGCCATGGAGTTGATGATGGGAATCATGCCGCTTCTCATGGACTCCCGCCGGATCGTCTCGATAGCCTCGTGCCAGGGATGCCCCAGCATCAGCCGGGCTTCGATGACCGTCCGGTTATCCCACGCGGTCTGGGTCAGCCGGTCCAGGGCCAGGGCGATGCCGTTCATGGTATTGCCCAGGAGCATCCCGAGCAGGGGAACCGCATACTGGGGCTGGTACCAGGGCTTCACGTCGATGACAACGGTCAAGGCGATCACGGTGATGGAAAACGATGACAGACATATTGACAGGGTGCCCAGTCCGAACCCCCAGAAACCGGCAAACCGCCGCTTCTGACGGCTCATCACCTCCCGGCCGGCGGCCGTGAGCATCACCAGGGCCAGGAGGGTGAGCCATCCCAGATGGACGTGGGCGAAGATCGCTTTTAAGACCAGCCCGATCAGGAGAAGCTGAACGGTGGTCCGAAGGGCCGCGACCAGAATCTGACGGGTCAGCCCGAGGCCCATCCGTCGGGACAGAAGGGCAACGGCCACGACCAGGAGCGCGGCCAGGGAGAGGTCCAGGGGAGTCAGGGGGATGATTTGCATCGGATCGACTCAGAGCGGAAAAAGGCCCTCGGGGCCCAGACGATAGGATCGGGATGCCACCCGCCGGAGCTGAGCCGGATCATGGCCCACCCAGACGACGGGGACCCGCTCGCGTTCCCGGTAGTCGGCGATCAGGGCCTCTGCCCGATGGATGTTATCGGCGTCGAGACTGGCGGTGGGCTCGTCTAAAAGCAGAGCCTTCGGCCGGTTGGCCAGGAGTCGGAGGATGGCCAGACGCTGGCGTTCCCCGCTGGACAACCGGCTTACCGGCCAGTCCATCGCCTTCGGGTCGATCCCCAGGCGGTCCAGGGCAAGGCCGTCGGTGGCCGGGAAGTGGCCTCCCACCCGATCCCGCCACCAGGCGCTTTCGGCCGGCAGGAGTCCCACCCGGCACCGCCAGGCCGGGCCGGAAAGAGCCGCCGAGTCGGTCTCCTCGAGTTGGACCGTCCCATCAAAGGGTTCCATATCGGCGGCGGCCCGGAGCAGTCGGGTCTTGCCGATCCCCGACGGGCCGGTGATCCCGACGCATTGGCCGGCCTCGACCGTCAGGTCGATCGGCCCCACCGCCCCGATCCGAACGGACCGGAGGGTCAGCATCCGGACCCCGCCCGGATGGCCACCATCAACACCGAAATGGCCGACGGCGTCATCCCGTCGATCCTTGATGCCTGTCCCAGGGACCGGGGCCGGACCGCGGACAATTTTTCCCGGAGCTCGTTGGACAACCCGTGAACCCTCCCGTAGTCGAGCCAATCGGGGATCGACATGCCCTCCATCCGGCGGAACCGCTCGATCTCGTCGGCCTGGCGCCGGATATAGCCTTCGTATTTGATCTCCACCTCCACCTGCCGGCGGACCGGCGGGGGCAGGGGGACGGGGCTCGGGCTGAGCCGGTCAACCACGTCGTAGTCGAGCTCGGCGCGCTTGAGGAGCCGGTCGAGGGCAACGCCGGTCCGGATGGGCGGGCTCTTTTGATCGGCCAGATAGGCGTTGGTCGCCTCGGTGGGCCGGACGGTGGTCCGACGGACCCGGTCGATCTCGGCGGCGATCCGGTCCCGCCGGGCTTCCATCTCGTTTCGGGCGTCCGCGTCGATGAGGCCGAGCTCGTGGCCGATGGGCATCAGCCGGAGGTCGGCGTTGTCCTCGCGGAGCATCAGCCGGTATTCGGCCCGTGAGGTGAACATCCGGTAAGGCTCCCGGGTTCCTCGGGTCACCAAGTCATCGACCATCACGCCCATGTAGGCCTGGGCCCGGTCGAGGACAAAGGGCGGCCGGCCCTGAACCTGACAGGCGGCGTTGATTCCGGCCCAGAGCCCCTGGGCCGCGGCTTCCTCATAGCCCGAGGTCCCGTTGATCTGTCCGGCGAGAAAGAGGCCGGCGATCCGCCGGGTTTCGAGGGTGGGCCGGAGCCCCACCGGGTCGATGTAATCGTATTCGATGGCATAAGCCGGCCGGATGATCTCCGCTTCTTCCAGGCCCGGCACCGACTGGACGAGCCGGATCTGGATCTCGAGCGGCAGGCTGTTGCCCAGTCCGCTGGCGTAGATCTCCTCGGTGTCCAACCCCTCGGGCTCCAGGATAACCCGGTGCCGGGGGCGGTCGGGAAACTTGACCACCTTGTCCTCGAAGGAGGGGCAGTACCGGGCCGAAACGCCGATGATGGCCCCGCTGTACAAAGCCGACCGGGTCAGGTTGGCCTCGACGATCCGGCGGGTGGCATCCGATGTCTTGCCGATATAGGATGGAAGGTTGGGGGGATCGAGCCGGCGGGTAAAAAAGGAGAACGGCCTGGGCTCGGTGTCGGCCCGCTGCTCGTCAAAGGCGGAAAAATCGATGCTCCGCCGGTGGAGCCGCGGCGGGGTCCCGGTCTTCATCCGGCCGAGGGGAAAGCCGAGCTCCCGGAGGTGGCCGGGCAGGCCGTAGGCGGCCGGTTCCCCGGCCCGGCCCGACTCGAAGGATGCCTCGCCGATGTGAACCCGGCCGCTCAAAAAAGTCCCGGTGGCCAGAACGACGGTCCGGCCGGAATAGCCGAACCCGGTTCGGTCGGAGACGCCGGTCACCCGGTCGCCCTCCAGAACCAGCCGCTCCACCAGGGCCTGCTTGATGTCCAATCGGGGTTGGCCCTCGAGGACCGACTTCATGATCCGGTGGTACCGGTTCTTGTCGTTCTGGGTCCGGCTGGACTGGACCGCCGGCCCTTTCCGGGTGTTCAGGGTCTTGTATTGAATGGCCGACTGATCGGTGACCCGGGCCATCTCGCCGCCGAGGGCGTCGATCTCCCTGACGAGCTGGCCCTTGGCCATTCCGCCGATGGAGGGGCTGCACGGCATGGCCGCCACCTTGTCGAGGTCGATGGCCAGCAACAATGTCTCGCAGCCCATCCGGGCCGCGGCCAGGGCCGCCTCGCAGCCGGCATGACCGGCCCCTACGACGATAACGTCATATTGTCTCGGATTTGCTCCCATGGTGATGTCGGTACCGATTGAAAACCGTCCGTCGCTCGGTTAGGATCGTGTCGAGCTATTCTATACGCCCATTGCGCCGCCGAGGTCAAGGCGCGATTGGCCGCCGGAGGAATGATGACAACACGCTATCGAAGCTATTCGGCCTACTTGCGGGAGATCTTCGGATGCCGGGTCCAGAAGATCACCATCGACGCCGGCCTCACCTGTCCCAACCGGGACGGAACCGTCGGGACGGGCGGGTGTATCTATTGTAACGCCCGGGGGTCGGGCACCGGCGACTTCGCCCGGGGCCTGTCGGTTGCCGAACAAATCCGCCGGGGCCGGGCGGCAATGGCCCGGCGGTATAAGGCCCGGCGGTTTATCGCCTATTTTCAATCCTTTTCCAACACCTACGCGCCGCTGAACCGGCTCCGTGAGCTCTATGACGCGGCCCTGGCCGACCCGGCGGTGGTCGGGCTGTCCATCGGGACCCGGCCGGACTGCGTGGACGGGCCGACCCTCGACCTTATCGAGGGCTATGCCCGGCGCCCGGACCGGCTGGTCTGGATCGAGTACGGCCTCCAGTCGGCCTCGGACCGGACCCTGGCGCGGATCAACCGGGGCCATGATCTGGCCTGCTTCCGCGAAGCCGTGGCCGCCACCCGGGGCCGGAACATCCGGATATGTGCCCACGTCATCCTCGGGCTCCCCGGCGAGGGACCCGAGGAGATGATCGCCACCGCCGAAGAGGTGGCCCGCCTGGGGATCGACGGAATCAAGCTCCACCTTCTCTACGTCGTCCGGAACACCCCGCTGGAAACCCTCTATCGCCGGGGCGGCTACGTTCCCCTGGGTCCGGATGAGTACGCCGAGCGGGTCTGCGACGTCCTCGAGCGGCTCCCGGCCGGGATGGTCATCCAGCGGCTCACCGGCGACCCTCACCCCGAGGAGCTGGTGGCCCCGGCCTGGGCTCTCGAAAAGGGCCGGAGCCTGTCGGTCATCCGGGAGACCCTGGCCCGGCGGGACACCTGGCAGGGCCGGCTAGCGGATGCGGCCGGTCAGGAGGGTCCGCCGCCGTCCCCCGTGGATGATCCGCCGGGCGCTCAACCCTGACGGCGCGGCATCCGCCAGCCGGGGGTCGGGAAGGATAATCGCCGTCCGCCAGCCCCGGAAAGCCGCCGACAGGTGAGCCGACAGCTCGGCAAACAGTTCAGCACTGGCCTCGGGCGTGCTCAGCCGGAGGCCGTAGGGCGGGTCGATGACCACCAGGCCGGGGGGAACGCCGGTCGGCGGACGGACCGTCCGGGCGTCGGCACGGGACACCGAAACGGCCCGGTCGAGCCCCGCCGCCCGGAGCCCTCCCGCCAGAGCCGCGCAGGCCGCCGGGTCGTGGTCCGAAGCGAAAACGACCGGCCCGTCCGGATAGCGGACCGCCGCGTCGGCCTCCCGGAGAAGGTGCCGCCACCGGCCCGGCTGAAACGATGGCCAGTCCATGAAGGCGAATTCCCGATACCGGCCCGGCGGGATGCCGGAAAGGATCATGGCCCCCTCCAGAGCAAAGGTCCCGGCTCCGCAGAGCGGGTCCACCAGGGGCCGGCCGGGGGATAGCCCGCCGAACCGGAGAATCGCCGCCGCCAGGGTCTCCCGGATGGGCGCCCGGCCGACCGCCGCCTTGAGGCCCCGCCGGTAGAGCATCTCCCCGCTGGTGTCGATGGAGACGGTGAACCGGTCGTCAACTCCCCGGATGAAAATGGTTTGAGGGATGGGCGAATCCCCGGACGGGGCCGCCGGCCCCCAATCGGCCATCCGTGCCTCGATGGCCGCCTCGGCCCGCTGGGCAATGCCCCCCCGGTGGTGGAGCCGGCAGTGCCGGACGGCGGCGCTCACCCGAAACGGCGTCCCCGGCTTGAGGTAGAGCTCCCAGGGGATTTCCGACAATCGGGCTTCGAGCGGGTCGAACCGGGTCGCCCGGACGGTATCGATCCGCATGAGAATCCGGGTGGCGGTCCGGAGGTGGAGGTTGGCCCGGTAAGCATCGTGGAGCCGGGCCGTAAACCCGACCCCGCCGGGTTCGGCCTCGGCCTTGACGCTGGAAATGGCCACCGGCGGAGCGGTCAGCTCGGCGGCGCAGAGCTCGGCCAGGCCGGGGGCGGTGACCGCGAAAAACGACTGGGGCCGGCCGGTGATCCGCCGGCTGATTCGCTTGTCCAGGGCGCTTGTTTCAGTCATGGGCGGCCTTCCAGTTCGGCGGCCCGAGCCCGGATTCGGGCCGGGGCCTGAGTGTCCAGCTCCCGGCGGACCTGAAGGAGAATCACCGACCCGATCACCAGGACCCCTCCGAAAATCTGGAGCGGAGCCATGGTCTCCCCCAGAAAGATATAGGAAAAGACCCCGGCGGTGATCGGCTCCAGGGTGGCCGTGACGCTGGCCCGGGTGGCCCGGACCCGGTTGATCCCCTCAAGGTAGAGCCCGAACGGCACCAGAGTTCCCAGGATGCCGATGTAGCCGATCCAGAGCCATTCCACCGGCCCGTACCCGCCGCGGAAGCCGGACAGGGGCGGGTGGAGCAGGTTCCAGACCACGGCGGCAAACCCGAAGGCGAAGAGCAGGACGGTCCACGGGTTGTATCGCCGCATCCCGTATTCGCTCATGAGCGAATAGGCGGCAAAGGAGATGGCCGACAGGAGCCCGCTTACGATCCCGAGCCCGTTGAGCTGAACCACCGAGAGCCGATAAGCGCCCACCACCAGGTAACAGCCGATCGTGGCTCCGACAATGGCCGCCACGGTAAGCCGGTTCAGGCGCTCCCGGGCAAAGGTGACCAGGTAGATGGCGATGAGACTCGGCCCCAGGTACTGGAGCAGGATGGCCGCGGCCACGTTGATCCGGCTGATGGTAAACAGGTAGGTGAACTGGTTGAGGGCCACTCCGAAGATCCCCAAAGCGGCGAAATAAAAAACGTCCCGCCGGGCGACGACCAGGAGATCCCGCCGTCTCAGGATGAGCCATCCCAACAGGACGGCCGCGGCCAGGGTCAGCCGCATCTGGACCACGGCAAAGGGGGTGATTCCCCGGTTGAACAGGAATTTGGCCGATGATCCCGAGATGGCCCAGAGCACCGCGGCGGTCACGATGCAGAGATAGCCCCATCCCGGACCGGTAGCGGGTCGAGTCGTCATGGGCGGTCGCGCTTTCAAAAAGGCTTGAATCCCACCGTCAGGCGGTATAGGCTGGGCCGGTGGTGGACCCGCGGGCCTTGTAACCGGATGACACTAACAAGCCCGCCCCCGGTTGTAAACGGAATTCGGCCCGAGTGGGGCGGTTTTCAGGAGGTGAAATCAATGCCCGACGTCTGGGTGGACCGGTGTGCCGATTACGATCCCGACCGGCTCCGGGCGATCCTGAACCGCCGGTTCGACGCCATCTTAGCCGGACGAATCGGCGCCGGCACCCGGGTGCTCATCAAGCCCAATCTCCTTTTGCCCGCCCGGCCGGATACCGGGATTCTCACCCATCCGGCGGTGGTCCGGGTTGCCGCCGAATACGCTCTGGATCGGGGAGCCCGGGTCCTGGTCGCCGACAGTCCGGCCATCGGCCCGTTTAAACGGGTCCTTCGGGTCAGCGGACTGGCTGATGCCCTGGCCGGTCTCGACCTCGAGGTGTCCGAATTCCGGGAGACGGTCCGGGTCCGGATCGGTGAGCCTTTCGGCGAGGTCGAGCTGGCCCGGGACGCCGTGGCGGCCGACCTGATCATCAACCTGGCCAAGCTCAAGACCCACGCTCAGATGCGCCTGACCCTGGGCGTCAAGAACCTCTTCGGCTGCGTGGTGGGGCTCCGGAAGCCGGAATGGCATATCCGGAGCGGGGTTGACCGGGACCTTTTCGCCACGCTCCTGGTCCGGATTTGCCAGACGCTGGCGCCGGCGGCCACGGTGGTCGATGGGATCATCGGCCTCGAGGGCCATGGTCCGGGCAAGGGGGGCACTCCGCGAGCCCTTGGCGTTCTCGTCAGCGGAGCCGATGCCCCGGCCGTGGACGTGGCGATCCGCCGGATGCTCGGCCTCGACCCCGACCAGCTTCCCACGGCGGCCGCGGCCCGACGCCTGGGCATCCTGGAAAGCGACGGCGGGACGGTGATCGGAGATTGGCGGGAGGGGGAATTCGCCGATTTCAAATTGCCCGTTCTGGGACCGCTCACCTACGGTCCCCCCATGGTTCAGCGGCTCATGCGGCGCCATTTGCTCCAGCGGCCGGCGGTCCGCCCGGAAACCTGCCGGGTCTGCGGCGAATGTGTCCGATACTGTCCGGCCGAGGCCATCACCCCGGCGGTGACCTTCGATTATGACCGGTGCATCCGGTGCTACTGCTGCATCGAAATCTGCCCCCACGGGGCCTTGCGGGCGATTGAAACCCCGGCGGGCCGGGGCCTTCGGGCCGTCAGGGGCCTGTTTCACCGGATCACCGCCCGATAAGGAGATACCATGGAAACCCTTCTGGTTACTGGCGGCAGCGGATTTATCGGCGCCAACTTCATCCGGTACGTCCTCTCCGAGACCGACTTTTCCGGCCGGGTGGTCAACCTTGACAAGCTCACCTACGCCGGAAACCCCGAGAACCTGGCGGACCGGGCGCCCGAGTGGGGCGACCGGTACGTCTTTGTCCGGGCCGATATTTGCGACGCCGACGCGGTGGCCGAGGTCTTCGACGCCTATCGCGTGGACGCGGTCTGCCACTTTGCCGCCGAATCCCACGTGGACCGGTCCATTGTCGGGCCGGACGACTTCATCCGGACCAACATCAACGGGACCTTCACTCTCCTGGAAGCGGCCCGCCGGCGGATCGACCGGATCATCCGGTTCCACCATGTGAGCACCGACGAGGTTTACGGCTCCCTGGGCGATACGGGCTATTTCACCGAGGCCACCCCCTACCAGCCGAGCAGCCCCTATTCCGCATCCAAAGCCGCATCCGACCACCTGGTCCGGGCCTACCACCGGACCTACGGCCTCCCCATCACCGTCTCCAACTGCTCCAACAACTACGGCCCTTATCAGTTTCCGGAAAAGCTCATCCCCCTGATACTCTTAAACGCCCTGGCCGACCGCCCCCTGCCGGTTTACGGCGACGGCCGAAACATCCGGGACTGGCTCTATGTCCGGGACCACTGCCGGGCGGTCTGGGAGGTGATCCGGCGCGGGGTCTCCGGAGAGACCTACAACGTGGGAGGGCGGTGTGAAAAGCAAAACCTGGAGGTGGTCGAGACCCTCTGCGACCTGGTGGACGAAATCCGGCCCCGGCCGGACGGAACCTCCCGGCGGGACCTGATCACCTTTGTCAAGGACCGGCCCGGCCACGACCTCCGCTACGCCATCGACTGCACCAAGATCGAGAAGACCCTCGGCTTTTACCCGGAAGCGTCCTTTTGGACCGGGCTGAAGGAGACGATCCACTGGTACCTCGACCACGGGGATTGGGTCCGGCGGGTCCAGAGCGGCGAGTACCGCGAGTGGATTCAGCGCCACTACGGCGCGGAAGGAGGATCGGGATCATGAGACCGGCAAGCGATTATATCGTGTTTCCCCTGGATCTCCCGTCGGCGGACGAGGCCAAACGCTTTGTCCGGCTTCTGACCGGCCGGGTGGGGATGTTCAAGGTGGGCCTCGAGCTTTTCATTTCGGCCGGCCCCGAAATCGTCCGGTTTATCCGTGAGGAGGCCGGGGCGAGGGTTTTTCTCGACCTCAAGCTCCACGACATCCCGGCCACCGTCTCCCGGGCCGTGGACCGGATCGCCGGGCTGGGGGTCTCCCTGGCCACCGTCCACTGCGGCGAGACCCCCCGGATGCTCGAAGCCGCCGCCGCCGCCGCCGGGGACCGGGTGGGCATCCTCGGCGTCACTCTCCTCACCAGCGTCTCCGGTTCGGACCTGGCCGGCGCCGGATTCACGGACGATCTGGTAAGGGACCCGGCCGCCCTGGTATCCCGCCGGGCCGCCGCCGCCCATTCGGCGGGATGCGCCGGGGTCGTCTGCTCAGGGTTGGAGGCGAGGGAGATCAAGACCCGGTTCGGCCCCGGGTTTCTGGCGGTCACGCCGGGGATTCGACCGGCATTCGACCTTTCGGCCGACGACGACCAGCGCCGGATCACCACCCCGGCTCAGGCCGTCCGGGACGGCGCCGACTACCTGGTCATCGGCCGCCCCATCCGGGACGCGGCCGACCCGGCCGCCGCCGCCGCCCGGATCGCCGGAGAGATTGCCGACGGGCTTGCGGATGGCAAAAGCTCATGAACGCGCATGGTGCCATGACCCCCCAGGCATAAACGGCCTTCGCCAAGATCCCCTCCGGTTTCTATTAAAGCGCCCCCGATGACTCCTCATTGTTGGAAGGCGGACGTGAACAAGTCACGAGCAAGACCCGTTTTCTTCAAAAAGGGATCCTGGATCGCAAGCCATTATAACTTGATGAATCAATTCTATTTTCGTTCTGAAGACGACTGACGATGATTCCCGAATCGACATCTATTCCGTCAGCAAACCGCTTAATCTCGCATCCATTCAAATGGCCGTTCTTCAAAAACCGGTTGTATTCCTTGGGGGGAATTAACGTATCAGATGCAAACCGGTCGGCATCCTGACATTGTTTCTGATGGTCAAGAATCGGCTGGTCGCTTTCAATGAAAACCTGACGGGTACCGTGCATTAAGATGTGGCCGATTTGATGGAAAAGCCGGAACCAGAAAAAATCGGACCATTGCTCTCGGATGGTCATCATCATCACCGCTTTATCGCTCCGCATCCAGAAAGTTGCACCGGACGCGCTAGCCTTCGTTATGGTCGGAGCGATAACCAGTGCAATACCAGCCTCGGCAAGGGATCGATGGAGATCATCAAAGCTAATGTCGGGCGATTGGGTTGTCATCCGGCGTAAAGCCGGCAACAGCATTTTAACCCGCTGTTTGCTGAATGGCGCCGATTCTATTTCACTTGCCCGCTTTTCGCCGATCCGAAGCCAGGTGCTGAGGGCAAACGGGGAAAAGCTCCGGTTTTCAGTTTGGTTGCCGAGAAACAGGGGCTCATACCGTTTCAGTTTGGGAACGGCGTGAAGCGATGTGACACCAAAAAAGCTCTGAAGGGCGGCAACTTTTTCCGCCGGTTTCGCCTGCCGAGGCACAAATCCCTGTTTACAAAGCTCATCATAGCAATATGGACCGGTTAGGGAGCTTTCGCGTTTCAACTCTTGCCACCGACGGTTTTCTTCTGCTTTTGCAAGAATCAGTCGATATTCCGCTTCCAATCCCGTCCAGATGTGAGCGGGCACACCGGTCACCTTTTCAATCTGGATCGCCGTAGCCGGGGTGATGGCTTTTTTTCCCTTAAAAATCGGGGTTAATTGCGAGGGCGGACGGTTCATGCGGCAAGCCAATTCGCCTTTGCTGATCCCCAAGTCATCAATAACTTCTTCAAGATACTCCCCTGGCGGGATGGCGATGTCCGAATGGATGGTATCCGTATCAGTCGTCATAGTGTTTACTCACTTCTTCTATGCAAACGATCTCCAGAACCTCTCCTTCGATCGTGAAAATCAGTCGATAAAATCCGGTCAG
>CAZWGY010000070.1:12554-14003 GCA_964633575.1 uncultured Desulfobacteraceae bacterium | reverse complement strand
AAGTAGTTCTTGTCGTCTTCCAGCACCACCAGGTCGAAGCCCTTGATCCGGCCGTCGGTGGCGAATCCCAGTCCCACGTCGATCTGGCCGTCTTTCAATGCCGTGTAGATCAGGCCGGACTGCATCTTCTTGATGTTGCGCCGGGGAAATTTGAAGTCATAGGCCTTTTGCAGAGGCCGGTAGCCATCGGGCCGGGCGTAGAACTCGGCGTTCAACGCGAAATCGATCTTGTCCGGGTCCTTGTTGACCGCGTCGGCCAGGTCCGACAGGGTTTTAATGCCCATCTTCTTCGCCTGATCCGCCTTCATCAGGAGACAGTAAGTGTTGTTGAAGCTCATGTAGGGAAGCCAGACGAGATCGTTTTTCTTCAGGTCCTCTTTCTTCACCGTCTCGTAGCATTCCTGGGGATCGGTGATGGGTTCTTCGTAGTCGAGGAAGGTGAGCAGGGCCGTCCCGGTGTATTCCATATAGCAGTCGATCTGATTGTTTTCCAGGGCTTTCCGGGCCACCAGGGTGCCGCCGAGGCCGGTTTTGTCCTTAATATCGAACCCCTTGCTCTCCAGCAGGACGATCATAATGTTGCCCAGAATCCGCTGCTCGGTGAACTCCTTGGAACCGATGGTCAGTTCCTTGTCGGCGGCCAACCCGCTCAGGGGCGCCAGCAATACCGCCGCCGCCACTATAATCGCCGTAATGCCCGTGCGTTTTGCAAATGTTTTCATTGTCGTCAAACCTCCTTTTGGTGTGGGTTAAAATAGATCAGTCGTAAGTGAGTCCGGGACTCACGATCAGCTTTTCGAGTTGTCCGAAGGCCCAGTTGATGGCGATGGCCAGCCCGGCGGTGGGGACCGCGCCGGCGAGCATGTAGGCCGGGTCCACGAGGGCGATGCCGGTGAAAATCAAATCCCCGAGGCCGCCGCCGCCCACCAGAAAGCTCAGGGCCGCCGTGCCCACGTTGATGACCGTGGAGGTCCGGATGCCCGTGAGGATGATATAGAGCGCGTTGGGGATTTCGACCCGGAAGAGGAGCTGGGCCGGCGTCATGCCCATGCCCCGGCCGGCGTCCAGGAGCACCGGGTCCACCCCGGCCAGGCCCGCCACGCTGTTCCGGATGATGGGCAAGAGTCCATAGACCACCAGGGCCACGATGGCCGGGGTCTTGCCGATGCCCACGTAGGTCATGGCGATGGCCACCACCGCCAGTGAGGGGACGGTCTGCAACACTCCCAAAAGGTTTAAGATGAGGTCCCGGTACCGCCGCATGTAGCCCCGTGTCAGAAAAATGCCGGTGGGCACCCCGATGCAGATGGCGATGCCGCTGGAGACCCCCACCAGGTAGCAGTGTTCCTTGAACAGATACCAGATGTCTCCGGGATTGTTTTTGGCGAAGGCGAAGAATCCCAGGCTTTCGGCATAAGCGCCGGCCGCGAAGGCGGCCAGAAAGCCCAG
>CAZWGY010000070.1:11289-12454 GCA_964633575.1 uncultured Desulfobacteraceae bacterium | reverse complement strand
ACAATGGTTTTTTTGAGCTTGGCCTGGATTTTTAAAAATTCGTCCTGGAGCGTCTCCCGGTTGATGGGGTCGATGGCGCCGAAGGGCTCGTCCATGAGCATCAGGGGCGGGTCCGTGGCCATGGCCCGGAGGACCCCGATCCGCTGGGCCTGGCCCCCGGACAGCTCCCTGGGGTACCGACCCCGGAAGGTCTCCGCCGGCATCTTGACCAGCTCCAGGAGTTCGTCCACCCGCTCATCGATCCGCTTTTTGTCCCATCCCAAAAGCTTGGGCACGGTGGCGATGTTTTCATAGACGGTCATGTGAGGAAACAGCCCAATCTGCTGGATGGCATAACCGACGTGTCGGCGCAGATCGATGACATCCTTTTGCAGGATGTTTTCCCCGTCGATCTTGATGGTTCCCGAAGTGATGGGCTCCAGCCGGTTCATCATCCGCATGAGGGTGGTTTTGCCGCATCCCGACGACCCGATGAGGATGCAGATTTCCCCGTTGGGGACGGTCAGCGACACCGAATCCACCGCCGGTATTTCGCTGCCCGGAAAAATTTTGGTAACCCGTTCGAGTTCAATCATCGTAAAATCTCCCCCCTTACGTTTGCAGGCCCTTGCTCACCAGGCGGTTTTCAATCAGGCCGAAGGTGTAATCGACAACGATGGCCATGACGGCGACAATGATGGCACCGGCTTTGATCATGGAATCGTGGGACTGGGAAATCCCCATGAAGATGTAATGGCCCAGTCCGCCGGCTCCGATGTAGGCGGCAATGGCGGCGATACCGATGGACATGACCACGGCTACCCGGACTCCGGCGAAGATGATGCTCAACGCCATGGGCAACTGGACCTTGGTCAGCACCTGAAACCCGGTCATCCCCATTCCTCGGCCGGCGTCGATGATGTTGGGGTCCACGTTTTTGATGGCGGCGTAAGTATTTCGGATGATAGGCAGTTGGGAATAGAGGACCAGGGCCACCACCGCCGGCACCGTCCCGACCCCATATCCGAAAACCGACAGAAAGGGAATCATGATGCCGAACAGGGCGATGGAAGGGATCGTCATGATGATTCCGGCAATGTAGAGGACAATGCTGGCGGCCTTCCGGTTGAAGGTGATCCAGATGCCGATGGGCACTCCGGTGCCGATGGCGATCACCACGGCAATG
>CAZWGY010000070.1:0-11189 GCA_964633575.1 uncultured Desulfobacteraceae bacterium | reverse complement strand
GTTTAACGCATCCGCCGCCGGAGCGCCCCGAGGCCGGCCAGAACCGTAAGCCCCAGGACCCAGGCGGAACCGATTGGGCCGCCGGCCGCTCCAATGAAGCAGTTGCTGTCCCCGTCACCTCCGCTGCTGGACCCCGGATTCCCCGGGGGGGTGTCCGGCGAGGTGTCCGGCGGAGTGCCCAGGCCGAAGAGGACCCGGATCTGGCCGTCCGCCGAAGCCCGGTCCACGGTGCCCCCGTCTTCGAATTCAATGGTGACCTCGTCCCGGGCGGCGTTGTAGGTAACGCCGTCGGTGTAATCATACCAGATCCCGTCGTCGGCCACCGCGTACCAGGTGTAGCTGTCGACCACGGCCGAGGGGAGCCGGATCGTGAGGTAAACGGATTCGTCCGCGTCGGCCAACTCAATGCCGACATCGATCAGGCCGTAGATGAGATCTTCCGGCCGATCCCCGGGGTTGGGGGCCTCGTCGGCGGCCACCGGTTCCAGGAAATAGATCCCGTCATCGGCGGTCTGCTCGACCAGAAGCTCGGCCGGCGGGTCGGTTGCGGTCATCAGGGAGATCCAGTCGGCGTCCCCGCTCCCGTCGATGTCGGTCACGGTGACCGTCACCGTATCCATATCGGTGCGGCCGCCCGCGTCCATTACGGTGAGCTGGAAGGTCAGGGTCGCCCCGGCCGGATCCACCGCCGGGGCCAGGAAGGTGGCGCTCGGGTCGGTCCCGCCTGGCGCCGAGAGGGTGACCGCCGGGCCATCAAGCTGAATCCAATCGTAGTCGGCGATCCCGCCATCCGGGTCGCTCGACCCGGCCCCGCTCAGGATCACGGTCTCCCCTTCATTCACGGTCCGGTCGGTCCCGGCATCGGCCGTCGGCGGGAGATTGGACGGCGGGGTCACCGTGACCGCCACCTCGTCGGTGTCCCTGGACCCGCGGCTGTCGGTCACTTCCAACTGGAAGACGAGGGTGGTGGCCCCGTCCACCTCGGGGGCGGTAAACCGGGCCGACGCCGTCACCACTCCCTGGAGGGCCACGGCCGGATCGCCGGCCACCTGGGACCACCGATAGCTTTCGATCCCGTCATCCGGATCGCTGGAGCCGGTGCCGTCGAGTGTCACGGCTTCGCCGGCCTCGACGTTCCGGTCCTGACCCGCATCGGCCGTCGGCGGCAGGTTCGGGGTCACCCGGACGGTCACTTCGTCGGTCGCGGTCTGACCGGCTCCGTCAGCCACCTCCAGCCGGAAGGCATAGACCCGATCAGCCCCATCGACGGCCGGAGCCGTGAAGCTCGCCGTGGCCGTATCCGCGCCGGTCAGGCTCAGAGCCGGATGGTCGTCGATCTGAGTCCATCCATAGCTTGCGATCCCGTCGTCCGGATCGGTCGATCCGGTCCCGTCAAGGGTCACTTCAGTTCCCTCAACGGCGGTCTGGTCTTCACCGGCGGCGGCCGTCGGCGGATGATTCGGGGTCAGCGTCACGGTCACCGTGTCGGCAGCCGTCTGGTCCGCTCCGTCGGCCACCTCCAACTGGAAGACAATCGTTACCTCGGTGTCGTCCTCGAGGGCCGGGGCGGTAAAGGTCGGCTGAGGAATCGCGGGATCGGAGAGCTCCACCTCGGGCCCCTCAAGCCGGGTCCACGCATAAGTGGCGATCCCGTCGTCCGGGTCGGCCGAGCCTGTCCCGTCGAGGGTCACTTCGGTCCCTTCCACGACGGTCTGGTCCTCGCCGGCGTTGGCGGCCGGCGGCTGGTTGACGAACTGAACCGTCACGGTCACGCTGTCGGCGTCCTTGAGCCCGCCCACGTCGGTCACCTCCAGCTCGAATTCGAGGGTCTCGGAAGGCGCGGCCACAATCGGCGCCGTGAAGGTCGGCTGAGGCTCCCCGGCGTTGGAGAGGGTCACCGGCGGGCCGCTGAGCTGGGTCCACTTGTAGCTGTCGATCCCATCATCCGAATCCGTCGATCCGGAGCCGTCGAGAGTCACCTCGGCGCCCGCATCGACGGTGACGGCTTCACCGGCCTCGGCGGTCGGCGGCTGGTTCTGATAGGTGACATTGACGGTCACCCGGTCGGCGTTTTTCAACCCGCCGTTATCGGTGACCACCAGCTCGAAGCCGACGGAGGCACCGTTCACTCCCACGTCCGGGGCGGTGAAGGTCGGCTGGGCGGAAGTGGGATCGGAGAGGGTCACCGACGGGCCGGAGATCTGGGTCCAGGTGTATTCGGAGATCCCGCCGTCCGGGTCGGTCGAGTTGAGCCCGCTCAGGGTGACGATCTCGCCCTCGGTCACGGTCTGGTAATCCCCGGCCTCGGCCACCGGCGGCTGGTTGTCAAAGGTGACGTTGACAACCACCCGGTCGGTATTTTTCTGCTCGCCGGCATCGGTCACCGTCAGCTCGAAAGTGAGAGCCTCGCCCTGGGCATCCACTTCGGGGGCCACGAAGGTGGGCTGCATGACATTGGGATTGGACAGGGCTACCGGAGTCCCGGAGATCTGCCGCCATTCGTATGAAATGATGGCGTTCTCCCGGTCGGTCGAATTGGAGCCGTCAAGGGTGACGATGTCGCCCTGTCTCACGGTCTGATAGGGCCCCGCATCGGCCACCGGCGGATAGTCGGCCGACGAGGCCGCTACCAGGTTGACCGTCATGGTGTCACTGTCGGAGGCTCCGGCGCTATCGGTGACGGTGAGCTGAAACGTAAGGGACCCGCCGGCCTCGGCCGGGGTCGGAGCCATGAAAGAGGGCTGAGTCGCCGTCGAGTCCGAAAGGGTCACTGACGTGTCACCATTGACCTGCTCCCAGAGAAAGGTGAGGGTGTCGTCCTCATCCGGGTCGGATGAATTGGACCCGTTCAGGATCACGGTCGTTCCCTCGACGACCTGCTGGTCGGGTCCGGCGGCGGCCACCGGCGGCTCGTTGTCACCCGGGTCACCGGGGTCACCGGGGTCACCCGGGTCACCGGGATCGGAGGAAATCTGAAGGTTCAAAAAGAGGCTTGATCCGCTCCCGCCCACGCCGAACCGCCCTTCGGAGGGGCTGGTGACGGTGAGGGGTTCGCCGTCCTTGAGCACCCGGATGATTGCCGTCTCGCCGGGCACGGCGCCCCCGGGCTGCTCATCGACATCGTAAAGAGGCACCGAAATGAGATACCAGCCGAAGATGTTGAGCCCGTCGGCGTCCTCGGCCGGGGGCTCGAAGGCCGTCCCGTCGGTTCGGACGGCCCGGAAGACATAGCCGTCGTCGTTTCCGGCGGAGAGGTTCTGTCCGTCAACGGTGACGGTCCCCTGGACCATGGCCGGGGGCGGGGGTTCGGCGCCGACGGCGGCGATGCCGATCAGGAGAGTGGCGACTGCTGTTGCGAGGAGATACTTCCGTACCATTATGCGATTCCTTTCGTCGATGATCCGGTCCTGCCCGGCTCGCCATGAGCCGGGCGAAAAACAATATCTCCTCTTTTTACACCAAGTCCATCATCCCTGTCAAAGCGAAGAACGGCCGGCAGCCTCATGTCGGCGGGTCTCAGTAAACAAAGACCTTCCCGAAGTTGGCCGTGGTCAAGGGGTCATCGAGGTACATCCCCAGCCCGGTCCGCTGGATCGACTCCATCCCCCGGGGATCATACTTCGGCATCACCACATCCGGGGCGTCATCGGCCGTGATTTCCCCGGCGATCCCGATGCCCCGCTCCAGCTTGGCAAAGGAGAAGTCGATGAGGTACCGGAGAAAGGCGAAGGGATGGCGGATCATGTGGAACCCGTACTTCCGGCAGAGGGACTGGCCCACCCGGGCATCGAGATAGGCCCGCTCGGTGGGATGCTCCTCGTGGGTAGTCCCCGCGCTCTGACAGGTGGGCAAATCGAGCATCATGTTGAGATGGGACATCAGGATGTTCAAGAGGTTATGACTGATGAGCCCGTAGTTTGGGTTGTATTCGATCCGGGGGTCGGCGATGGTGGGAAAGCCGGCGTGAATGCAGGTGGTCCCCGGATTGATGAGCTGGGCCGCGCAGATCCCGAAAAGGACCTCGGCGTGGGTCATGGTCAAAACCCCGTTGAAGCAGAAAGGCGCGCTGATCCCGGCCATGGGCATGGCCGAGACGAAGACCGGCAGACCGGCCTTGACCACTTTGTAGAAGTGTTCCGAAAAGTTCTCGTTGACCTGAAGCGGGGGCCGGGTGAGACAGAAGACGATCATGATGTTCTTCCGCCCGCCCCGATAGATCTCCTCGGCCCGTGCCAGAGCCCGGTCATTGGTCACCGCGAAGTACATGGGCTTGTCGCAGTGCTCCGTCATGATGTTCATCTGGAGCACCTCGTCCTTGAGCTTGATCCCCCGGCCCATCCCGGCCACGACTTTGTGTTTTTGAGCGGTCTTGGCGATCCGGATGGCATGGCCGGACCGGGGCATCACTCCGCCTTCCCCCGCTTCATCGTTGTAAACATAAGGGGCCGTTCCCCCGATGAAAAAGCTGTTTTTGGGGACGAAAAACGAGTCGATCCCCGGCACCGTTTCGAGGCACCTGGTCACCAGGTCGCCCGTCAGATAAATCCGGTCCTCGTAGATGATCGCCCCGCCGTCGGCCTCGTGTTGCCGGAAAGCGTTCAATATCTCCGGCTGCTTGCAGCCCACGCCCATGTTTTCGAGCATCCAGAGGGCGTCCTGGTGGACTTGCGTGAGCATCTCCACCGTCTCTTCCCCCAGAAGCCGTTTCGATTCCGCCACCTGTTCCGATTTCATGGCGTTTTCCTCCCATTCGGCCATGGCGCGGTTTCGCACCGCGCCAGCCAGTCCGTAAAGGTCGCTTCGCCGGCCGGGCGCATCCCCCACTCAGCCCCGGCCTCCATCAGGGCCGTCACCATGGACGCCCCGTATCCCCGGGAGACCGCCATCAACACGCCATCCACCTCGCCGGCCGCCCCTAAGTACACCACCTGCCCGGGTACGTGGGACACCGGCCCCTGAACCAGAAACGGCGGGTGGCGGTCCGGATCAGCCAGGTCGAGCCCGCTGACCTTTTCCAGAATCGACCGGGCCGCTTTTCCCAAGACCGCGAGGAAACAGGTGGCGTCGGTGACCTCGGTGACGGCCGCCCCGTCAGGCGCGGCCGACTCCTTTGAATCCAGATACCAGACCGCGGCCTGGGTCCGGTTCATCCGGTTGATCAACACCCCGCCTTCGAGATGACAGACGCCGGGAGCCTTGGGGATCTCCAATCCGGCCGGCCGGATGGCGGTCAGGTCCCGGTCCTGAATGTCCCAGCGGGGGATATGGCTCAGGTCGATGATGTGGGGCCCGGCCCCTTCATCGCGGTAGCGCCGGACCACTTCCCAGTCGCCCCGCCGTTCGGTTTCCGCCGGGACCGCCTTAAAGCGGACCGGCGACTGTCTCAGATCGGTTTCCATGGTCTATCGGCTCCCCTCTATGATTTCAGGCGCTCGCCCTCGGGATCGTAAAACGGCGTGGGCACAACGGTGCCCTCAAGCCGGGCGTCACCGGCGTTGTCCTCCATGATGGCCAGCCGGCTCCCCACCGCCGCCAGGGACTCGTGAACCAGAGCCAGGCCGATGGCCTTGTCCCCCAGAGCGGTGCTTTGTCGAGCCGTGCAGACATGGCCCCGGATGATCGACTGCTCATCGTCCACGATGATCGACCCGTCCCGGGGCGGACGTTGACCCGAGGCCATCTCGAAGCCCGCGAGCTTCAACCGGTCCGGCTGGGTTTCGGTGTGCCGGAGAGCCTCGTCCCCCACGGTCCACCCGTCCTTGTGGCGATGCCAGAGGAAGGTCAGCCCGAGGTCGTGGAGCGTGGTCCGGATCTCCGATTCCTGTCCGATGATCACATGTCCCTTTTCCAGCCGAAGGGTGTTCTGAGCCTCCAGGCCAAAGGGCCGGATACCGTAATCCCGACCGGCCTCCAGAAGCATGGCCCAGACCGCCTCCATCCAGGATGCCGGGAGGTGGAGCTCGTAGGAAAGCTCCCCCACGAAGCCCAGCCGGAAGGCCCGGGCCGGAATCCGGCCGGCCAGGGTGAGATCCAGCCAGCCCATGAAGGGAAAGGCCGACGGAGACAGGTCGGAGTCGGTGAGCTTCTGGAGAATTTCCCGGGCCTTGGGGCCGGCGAGGTTGATCGCTCCGAGGGCGTCGGTGAGGTTGACGATGTGGAAATCCCACCCGTCATGGCGGGTGTGGTACCGGAACCATTCAGCGGTCATCCCGGCCCGGCCCGTGGATGTGGTCAGATAGTAGTCGGACTCACCGGTCCGGATGATCACCCCGTCATCGGCCAGGCAGGCATCCTCGTTGACCATGGCCGAATACCGGCACCGGCCCTCACGGATCTTGCCCATGTCGCTCACGTAAACCCGATCCAGGGCTTTCCTGGCGTCCGGCCCGAAGACCCGGAACTTGCCGAGGGTGGAGACATCGATGATCCCCACGGCGTTCCGGACCACCGCGATCTCCTCACGGGCGCTCAAGTCCCTGGAGAAGTACCGGGCCCGCCGCCAGACCCCCACCCGGCGGAAGATCGCGCCGTCGGCCGCCTGAGCCTCGTGGGCCGGAGTCCTTTTCACCATATCGTGAGCCGTCCCCGCGTAAGCGGCCAGGAGGGTCGGCACCAGAGGCGGCCGGACCGTGGACGGGCGAGCCGTCACCTGGGCGTCTCCGTGGAACTGAGCCAGGAGGAGCGGGAGATTGTGGCCGGGGATGCCGCCCTGACCCGGTCCGGTGCCGGCGGCGGTAAAGCGCTTGGAGAGCTCAACCGCGTCAAAGCCCATGTCGAAAGCCTGGCGGACGTTTTTGACGGTGGTGTCTTCGTCGAAGCAGACAAAGGTCTTTCGCCCCTTGACCGGAGCCGTCACCAGCTTGGCGCCTCGGGGCGGGCCGGGAAGGTCGTCCAGCCAGGCCTGAGCCTCGGTCAGGGAACCGACCACGTCAGCCCCGACGTCCCGGGCAGCGGCCAAACCGGCCAGCCGGCCGGCGGCCTCCACCGCCTCGGGATGATGGAGCCCCATCAGCCGCCCGGCGGCGTGGATGCCCTCTGGAATATCAACCGGCAGAAACCAGCCGGTGTGAAGGTCGTAATCGAGCCGGGCGCCGGCCAAACTCAGGGGTCCGGTCACCGGAGTAAGCCCGGCGGAGGCGACGATCAGGTCGCATTCGATGGTTTTGGCCACCGTCCCTTCGACCGTCTTGATGACTACGCGCTTGACCTGCTTTCCCCCCTTTGCCTCGGCCGCCACCCAGCCCCGATAGAAGGGAATCTTCCGGTCGGCCAGGGCTCCCACCAGGGCCGGGTCCTGACCGTCGCGGCGGCTGTCGGCCACCGCGAGAATCGACAGGCCCAGGTCGGCGAGATCGGCGGCGGCCTCGATGCCAAGGTCGTGGCCGACGGAAAAGACCGCCGCCTCACCGGGCCGAAGGCCGTAGGTCCGCATCAGCCGCTGAGCGCAACCGGGCTGCATGACCCCGGGCCGCTCGTTGTGCTCGAAAAGCAAAGGCCGCTCGATACAGCCGGTGGCCACCACGACGCTCCGGGTCCGGATCTCCAGGTACCGCTCGTCAAAAGCCGCTTCCGGCCCGCCGGTCTGAACGGCGGTGACCATCCCCGGGCCATAGACGCCCACGGCTCGGGTTCCGGTCAAGACCTGGAGCCGGTCCCCGGCACCCATCGCTTCGTCCGAAAGCTTTCGGGCCCGGGTGTAAAGCGGAACTCCGGGGGCGTATTGAGCGGCCCGATGATCGAAACAGCCGCCCAGCCAGGGCCGGCGCTCGAGCAGGACCGTCCGGCACCCGGCGCCGGCGGCGGCGACCGCGGCGGATATCCCGGCCGGTCCGCCGCCGATGACACAGACGTCGGCGGTCGGGTACCGCTCGTCAAACCGCCCCGCAAGCGAGTCATCCGGCCGGACAACCCCGGTCCCGGCGGCTCGCCGGATGAATCGGGCAAAGGTCGGCCAGAGGGCGTAGGGCTTGTGGAACATCCGGTAGAAAAAACCGGCCGGCATGGCCCAGTCGAACCGGTCCATGAACCCCATGAAATCGAATTCGGGGCTCCCCTTCACGTTCTGAGGCCGGACGGTCATCCCCTCACGGAGAAGGGTGGTCTCGGCGCAGACGTTGGGCTCCCCATCAACGGCGAGGTAGGTGTTGGCCGACTCCCCGTCCATGCTGTAAAGGCCCCGGGGCCGGTGGTACTTGAGGCTCCGGGAGAAGATCCGGACGCCGTTGGCGAACAGGGCCGTGGCCAGGGTATCGCCCGAAAGGCCCTGATGCTTTCGCCCCCGGTAGGTGAAGGTCAGGCTCTTTTCCGGGGCCACCCGGAGGGTCGGCAGTCTCGTCAGTCGGCTCATGGTCGGTCCTCCGGTTCGGTCACCTGTCGATTGGCCAGGGTGTCCCGGCGGATGGTAAACCAGCTCCCGCAGCCGTCCCGGTGATACCACCACTCGGCCTGAACCCCGCCGGCGTTGTCCCGCAGGTGAACATAATCACACCAGGTTTCGGGGCTGAGCGGGCCGTCGGGCCGGGGGCCGTGGTCCTCTCCGCCGAAGCGGAACTCGTATCCGTTTCGCCGCCCGCAAATCGGGCAGTTGATGATCAGCGACATGACTCCCCTCCTCGCTTGCGCTAGTTCCACGGCCCGTAGCTTACGGGGGTGGCGATCTCGCCCATCAGCCGATGCGACTCGTACCGGCGGAGGGTAAAGGGTTTCAGGATATCGGGGCAGGTTTCAGTGGCCACGAACCGGGCCAGGTATCGCCCGGTGATCGGCGCCGACTTGAACCCGAAATAGCCCCAGCCGCAGTCAAAATAGTAGCCCTCGATGGGGTCGTTGCCGTCGATGATGGGAGCCATGTCCGGGGTCATGTCGGCCAGCCCGCCCCAGATCCGCATGAACTTGACCCCCTTGAAACAGGGCATCATCTCGGTCAGGGCCTCGGCCTGGTGCTTGATGTAGTGGGCGGTGGTCCCGGTGGTGTAGTTGGGCCAGGGGTCCATGTGGGCCCCGGTGGCGATTTCCCCCTTGAGAGTCTGATTGGCGTAGCAATGGTAGGCTCCCGATGAGACCACGTGGTGGAGCAGCGGCTTCAGCGGCTGGGTAACCATGGCCTGGATGGTCAGGACGCTGATGGGCAGCCGGATGCCGACCATCCGGGAGATGAGGGTGGCATAAGCCCCGGCGGCGTTGACCACTCGACGGGTGGCGATCCGTCCCCGGTCCGTCTCGACGCCGGCCACCCGGCCGTCTTCGACGTCGATCCCGGTCACCTCCGTGCCCTGATGGATGTGGATTCCGCGGCGAGCCGCCCCCCTGGCCAGCCCCCAGACCACCGCGTCGTGGCGGAGTATCCCGCCGGGGGGGTGATACATCCCCCCGAAGATGGGGAACCGGAGCCGGTCGGAAATGTCCAGGGCCGGGACCACGGATTTGCAGGCTTTGGCGTCCAGGAGCTCGCTTTTGACCCCGCAAAACTGGGCCGATGCCACCGTCATCCGCATGGCGCCCATGGCGGCCTCGCTGTGGGCCAGGTTGAGGTTCCCGCAGTTGTGGAACATCAGGTTGAAGTCCAGCTCGGCGGTGAGCGTCGGCCAGAGCTTCAAGCCTTCGTCGTAAAGACGGATGTTTTCCTGGGTTCGCTGGTTGGCCCGGACGATGGCGGTGTTCCGGCCGGCCCCGCCAAAGCCGATGTGGCGCTTTTCGATCACCGCGACGTCGGTCATGCCGTGGTCCCGGGCCAGAAAATAGGCAGTGGCCAGACCGTGGAGCCCCCCGCCGATGATCACCGCGTCATAAGCGGATTTCAACGGCGGTTTTTTCCAGAGTCGCTTGTATCTCCCAAACATACCCGCTCCTGATTGCAAAGGGTCACTTCTTCCATCCGGCACGGTGGCCGTCAGGGGACGATCACAATGAAGCAATTCATGTCATACGAAACGAATTCTGTCAAGGCCCTTTGTTGGATTTCTATCAAATCAGAAAAAAATTGAAGAACTTGACGAATTGGGATACAAACGGAACAGAGGATGCAATGACAAGTGGTGTTTCATCCGCCGTCCCCAACCCTGGAAAGCGAGGACCCCATGGCATCGCCAACGCCCCCTCATCCGCCCCAATCTCCCCTGGATCGGATTGCCGAGCTCCACGCCGGGCTCACCCCCAAGGCCCGGATGCTCGCCGACTTCATCCGGTTCCATCCCCGGAAGGTGGTCTTCATGAGCACCCGGGAGCTGGCCGGCGCCGCCGGGGTCAGCGAGGCCACGGTGATCCGGTTCGTGGGGCGGATCGGATTTACCGGCTACACCGAGTTTCTCCAGGTACTCCGGGACTGCATGGACACGGAGCTGACCCTTCTCGACCGGATCGGACTCACCGCCGCCGGTTCATCGGAAGCCGACCCGATCCGCTGGCTCATCTCGCGGGAGATCGACAACCTCCGCCAGCTTCTGGACGCCCTGGACCGGAAGGCGGTCGATCGGGTGGTGGACCGGCTCGACCGCCATCCGGCCGTCAACGTCATCGGCTCCCGCCTCTCTTACACCCTGGCCTATTACATGGGCTGGTCCCTGATGAAGGTCCGCCCGGATGTCTCCATTATGAAAGGGAGCGACAGCACCTGCCTCGACCGGTTGGCCGTGGCCGATCCGGAGAGTCTGGCGGTGATCCTGGCCACGTCGCGGTATCCCACCGAGCTGATCCGGTTGGCCAAGCATATCCGCCGCCTGGGCCAGACCCTGGTGGTCATCACCGACAGCGCCCTCTGCCCTCTCCTCGGCTTTTCCCATGAACGCCTGGTGGCCCCATCCCGTCATTTCAATATCGTCGGCAACCCCACGACTCTGTGCTGCCTCATCAACCACCTGGTCCTGGAGCTGGCCCGCCGGCGGCCCGAAGCGGTGAGGGCCCATCAGGAGAAGATCGAGCAGTCCTACCGGGAAAACGACCTGCTCTTCGACCTCCACCGGGGGGACGATCCGGCCGACCCCTGATCCGGCCGGCCCGATCAGTCCCGGAAATCCAAATCTTTCCTTGCGATCTTATTGATTTATCGGTATATGAAAGTTCTTTGGGGGCCTTGGTCATCATTTCGGCCACACGGCGTACAGACCTAGCCCCCCCTTTCCTACAGGGAAGAGGGGAAATGAACATGCTATGATTTCAGTCGGATCAGGCAATTGATGTCAACCCCTCTCCTT
>CAZWGY010000069.1:8286-14034 GCA_964633575.1 uncultured Desulfobacteraceae bacterium | reverse complement strand
CGTTCCAGGCTCTCGGCCCCGGCGGCCTCGGGCCGGTCCGTGTACGGATAAAGCTCCAGGCTGATATCTCCTTGATAGCCCAGCCGCCGCATGGCGTCAAAGACCGACGGAAAGTCGATGGCCCCGAGTCCCACGATGAGGTGGTTGTGGACCCGGGTGGGGGCGATGTCTTCCAGGTGGACGTGGCCCACCCATTCGAAGAGGGTCTCGAAGGCGGCGGCCGGGTCTTCCCCGGCACAATAGAAATGGCCGATGTCGAAGTTGAGCCCCACCATCCGTGACCGAATCTCCCGGATAAACGGCAGAAACTCGGCCGTCCGTTCCATGAGGAGATCCGGCTCCGGCTCGATGAGAACCCGGACCCCGAGTGCTTCGGCGGTCGGGATCACCCGGTCGAGCCCCTCGTGAAACCGGGCGAGCGCCTCGGACCGGGAAAGCCCCGCTTCCAGGGGCCCGCCGGGCGGGACCGAGATGTTCCCACAGCCCAGCCGCCTGGCGACCTCGAGGCAGTCCAGGGTGTGCTGAATCCGGATCTCCCGCCGGGCCGGGTCGTCCTCGATCCAGGACGGGAGATAGGTATCCCCCACCGCGAACAGGGTAAACGAGTTGATGTTGGTTACCGTCAGGCCGTTTCGGGCTAAGGCCTCGGCCACCTCGGCCAGGGCCGCCTCGTCGTAGTCTTTCGGGAACAGGTGAGGGCGGTCTCCCATGATTTCGACTCCGGCAAAGCCTAGCCGGGCGATCCGGTCGAGGGAATCGATGAGCGAAAACTTGACAAAGGCGTTGGTGCTGTATCCGAAAATCATTTCGAGGTCCCGGGTCCTTTCAGGCAGTCGGTTTTGAGTCGGTCGAGGCTCCGGATCTGGTCCGCGAAGGTCACGGGCGGACGGGGCCCCACTGGTTTTTTGAAGAAAAATCCCAGCTCGGGCACTGGACCGGACCGGCCGCGGCGCTTGAGAAGCGCCATCCACCGGGCCAGGTCGAGGATCATGGGCGCGGCCAGGATGGAATCCCGGCCCTGGAGATTGACCCGAAGGCTCATGGGGAGGCCGAACAGTCCGGTGAAGTCGATGACGTCCCAGGCTTCCTTGGCATCCCCCCGGGGCGGGTAGTAGTCGATCCGGACCTGGTGAGTGGGCGCGTCATAGCCCTCGCCCACCCGGTAGCCGAGGATCTCGTCGAGCAGACGGGTCTTGTTATCGAGCTTTTCCCGGGCGCAAGCCGGGTCCCGGAGGTTGGCCCCGTCGGCGTTGCCCAGGATGTTGAGGCTGTACCAGCCATCCACCCGGAGTCCCCTGGCCTTCAGGGCCGAGGCGATCACCACCTTGAAGTAGGTCTGGCCGGTCTTGCCGTCCCGGCCGGCGATGGGGACGCCGGCGGCGGCCGCCGCCCGGGTCACCGCCGGGACGTCCACCGCGTTGGGGGTGAAGTTGACGACCGGGACACCCGCCCGGATCGCCGCCAGGACGTAGGCGATGTCCGGAAGCCGGTCCGGGGCGGCCCGCCGGATCACCTCGGCCTCGTCGGCACAATCCCCCAGGTCGGCGCCGTTGGCCGCCGGGAGAAGGTTGACGAAAACGGGCCGGGCATCCGGATGCCGGGAGCAGTCTTCGGTCATCTCACCGGCCAACCGCTCGATCCGGTCGGCCAGAGGACCTGATGTCGGCGGCCGCCGGACGTCAACCCCGGCCCCGGCCGCTTCCGCCAGGTGCTCCCGCGCCGATTCGGGCAGGACCCCGTGCCGGGCCATGGCCTCGCCCAGCGAGCCGTCGGCGATGTCCCAGCCGGCCATCCGGAACCCGTCCGGGCGGCCCGATCCGGGAAAGCCGGCACCGGTGGTCAGGTAGGGCGCAATCCAGGGGATGGTCGCCGATGACTCTCCGGCCGCCGTCGCGGCCGCCAGAGTCGAACCGATGGCCCCCTTGGCCCCGGCCACCAGCAGCAGCACGGGGCGGTTCACGTCGTCGTGGATATCGGTCATTTTGTTTGAACCCATAAGGAGCGCCCGCCATCCGACGCCCGCCGGGTCAGGCGCAGGGTGTTGCCGATGACGCTCAAGCTGCTCATCAGCATCGCACAGACCGCTACCAGCGGGTTCAGCAGGCCGCTCATGGCCACCGGGATGCTGATGACGTTATAGCAAAAGGTAAAGATCAGGTTCCGGCGGACCGTCCGGTTGATCCGCCGGGACAGGTCGAAAAATCCGGCCACCAGGCCGATGTCCGGCCGCATCAGGGTCAGGTCGGCCGCCTCCCGCCCCAGCCGGGTCCCGGAATGGACGGCGATCCCCAGGCTCGACCGGGCCAGGGCCGGGGCATCGTTGACCCCGTCACCCACGGCCGCCACCCGGCGGCCCGCCGCCATCAACCGGCCGATCCAGTCGGCCTTGTCCGCCGGGAGCAAACCCCCTTCAAAGGCATCGGCTCCCAGCCGCCCGGCCACGGCGGCGGTGGCGGCCGAACCGTCCCCGGAGATCACCGCCGTCCGGATACCCCGAAACCGGAGACCGGCCACCGCCTCGACGGCCCCCGGCCGGATGGCGTCCCCAAAGCGGAAAACCCCGGCCGCCGATCCGTCCACATTCATATAGACGCCCGAGCCGACGGTTTCAAGCCCCGATTCCGGATTATTCGGAAAGTCTCCGGCATCGACCCCGGCAAAATCCGCCGAACCGATCCGGACCGTGCGGCCCCGCCAGACACCTGAAATCCCCTCGTCGTGGATGGAAATCGATGTCACCGGCGCCGGGTCGATCCCCCGATTCCGGGCCTCGGCCTGAATCCCCCGGGCCGCCGGATGGTCGGCCGACCCCTCCAGCCCGGCGGCAACGGCCAGGAGCGTATCCATCTCGAATCCCGGCGCCATCCGGATGTCGGTCAGCCGCCAGACCCCCTCGGTCAGAGTCCCGGTCTTGTCGAAAACCACCGTGTCGATCCCCCCGGCCCGCTCAAAGGCCTCGGGAGCCCGGACCAGAACCCCCATCCGGCCGGCCAGCCAGACCCCGGCGGTCCGGGTCAGGGGGACCGCGATCCCCAGAGCGCAGGGGCAGGAGATCACCAGGACGGTCACCGCCCGGGTCATGGCCTCGTCGGGAGAAAGCCCGACCAGCCGGCCGATCCCCCCGGTCCCGACGGCCAGGGCCACGACAGCGGGGACAAAGACGGTCATGGCCCGGTCGGCCATCCCCTCCAGCCGACTCCGGCCGGCCAGAGCCCGCTCCATGATGGCAATCATCTCCCCCAGGGTCGATTTCTCGCCCACCACCTCGGCCGTGATCTCCAACCGGGCGTCCAGGGGCACGACCCCGGCTCGAATCCAATCGCCTTCGGTCATCCGCACCGGCGCGGCCTCGCCGGTCAGCGAGGACTCGTCCACAAGAGCCGACCCCCGGACCACCGTGCCGTCCGCCGGGACCACCTCGCCCGGGGCCACGGCGATCCGGTCCCCCGGCCGTAGGGCATCGGCGGCGGCATACCGGCCTTCGGGAAACCCCGGCCGGATGATCCGGACCTTTGTCGGCCGGAGGGAAAAGAAGCTCTCCAGCCCCTCGCTGATCCGGGCCCGGGCCCGTCCCTCAAGGGCCTTTCCCAACAGGACCAGAGTGATCAGCATGGCGGCGGTGTCGAAATAGAGGTGGATGCCGCCTGCCAGGAAGTTTACCACGCTATACCCGTAGGCGGAGACGGCGCCCAGGGTGATGAGGGTTTCCATGGTAAATCCCCCGGAGGTCAGCCCGGCCGCCGCCCGGTGAAAGATGGGCCGGCCGCCATAAATCAGCACGGCGGAGGCCAGGACAAAGATCGGCCAGGAGAGGTTTCGGATCGATTCGGTGGAAAGCTCGGTGAAAAAGCCGGAGTAGAGGGCAAAGGAGAGCATCATGATGTTCATGGTGAGGATGGCCGAGACGGTCAGCCGGATCAGCTCCCGCCGCCGGGCCTGGCGGTCGGCCTCGCCGGGCGGAGCCGCCGAATACCCCAATCGGCCCACCGTCCGGCGGATGGCGTCCGGCGAGGTCCGCAAGGGGTCGTAATCGCAGACCAGCCGGTCCGTGGAGAAGTGGCAGGCCGCCCGGATCACGCCGGGGGACTTTTTCAGAGCCGCCTCGATGACCCAGGCGCAGGCCGGGCACCACATCTCCCCGACTTTCAGGGAGAGTCGAAGGCCGTCATCGGATGCCGGGAGAACCGGCTCGGGAAGGGACGTATTCGGGGGCGGATCGGCCGCGGATTCCAGGTCCGCCTCGGTTCGCGGGATGATCCCCGCTTCCTGGCATTGGCGGAAAAGGTCCGTCTCCCGGAACCGGGCCGGGTCCGGGGCCCCGGCCGCCTCGGCCAGGGTGGTGTAAACCATCCGGCAGCCGGTGCAACAGAAGCTCAGGTCCCGTCCGCCGATTTGGGCGGAAACCGCCCGTCGGGGGAGGGACAAACCACAGAGGTCGCAGGCGTCCGGCGCCTCGGTCACCGGGTGCCGAGGGATTTGACGTAGGCGATAATCCGCCAGCGGTCGGCGATCTCGATGGTGGATGCCAGATCAGGCTGCCGGCCGTCCGGAATGCCATAGCTGATTTCTTTAAAGAGATGGCCGGGATGCCGGGACTGAACCGCCTCCCGGCGGAGATCCGGGATGGGCGGAATGAAACTCTGCCCCACCGTCCCCAGGCCGTCATGATCCCGGCCGTGGCAATGGACGCAGTAGGTGGCGTAGAGCGGTTTTCCGGACGCGGCCACTTCGGGGGCGTCCAGGGGAAACGGGGCGCTCAGGTCCTCGGCCCGGGCCGCCCGAAAAGCGGCCTCGCCCCCGGACAGCGGGACGGTCCCGGGCTCGGTCTCGACGACGGGCTCCTCATGAGGCCGAACCGCCGGGGTCTCCCACATCCGGCCGTACTCACAACCGACCAGAAGCAGGGGCAAGAGGATCAGTAACCAACGGAAAGGACGACACGGGCGCATCATTCACCTCCCATTCCCCGGACGTGCTGGGAGTCGGGCAGCTTCTCATAAATGGCATAGGGGGACTCGCCCGGGACGTCCGGAATCGGCCGGTAGTCCCAGTCGGGCTGGCCCAGGTCCCCGACGACGAAAAACGAAAAGAACCCCTTGGCCAGGATGAAAACCGCCAGCAGGCCGATAACCACCCAGGTCCGGGTGGCGGATTCCGCAACCGCCGTTGGACCGCTCATATCTTCACCTCCAGAAGGCCGGTCATCAGGATGTAGAAAAATGCCCAGATGATCGCGCCACCGATGATCAGGATCAAAGACAGGGGAAAGGGGGCGTCCCGCTCCTCGATGGCCTCGGGGTAAGCATGGATCACCCGGGTCATCCGCTCCTCGGAGCGGCGGGTCCGAAAATGACTATACCCCAACGCCAGCCCGAAGACCACCATGAAAATCAGCGTCGGGAAGAGGTAGAGCATCACGTGCTGAAAATTGAGCAGATCGTAAAACCTCATGACGTCTCCTTTCGGGGCGCACTACCCCGCGTGGATCAGGGAAAAGACGAGGACCGCGCCGCTCGCGGCCAGCCCGGCGATCACCAGGGCCAGGAGCCCATAGGCTTCGTAGCGGTTCAGCCGGGAAACCCGTTGACCGCCCGGCCGGGAATCCGCCGGCTCGTCCGCCAGCGGAAGAAACCGGGCCCGGGACTGGTCGTTGAACTGACCGGTCTTCAAGGCCCACGCCAGCACCACGGCGCTGATGGTCAGGCCGATGAGCATATAGATGATGAAGTAGGGGTAATACATGGGTTA
>CAZWGY010000069.1:3516-8186 GCA_964633575.1 uncultured Desulfobacteraceae bacterium | reverse complement strand
GCCATGGCCGTAGCCCATGCCGCGCCCGTGGCCGTAGCCCTTGCCGAAACCGGCGGATGGGGCGATCTCCCGCATCCGGACCCGGTGGTCGAGCCGCTTTTCGTCAAGCTGAGCCTGAAGCGCCGAGATATCTTTCTGGATGCTTAATGCAGCGTCCCGGTCGGGAGCTGATTTGGCCAGCTCGGCTCGCAGACCCAGGTCCTTTTCGGCGATCCGCCGGCGGAGATCGGCCGTCTCATCGAAAAAGGCGGTGCGCTCGGCCTGGAGCCGGGTGAGGGTCTCGTCATCGAGGTTGGCCGGGGCGGCGGCTTGATACCCCATGCCATTTCCGCCCCACTGCCCGCGTCCGCCCCAGCCGGGGCCGGCATAAGCGTAGGCGCCGATGCCCAATACCGTCAGAATGGTCAGAATAGCCGCTGTCCGTCCGATCTTTGGATGTCTCATGAAATGTCCTCCTTTTGGGTCAATGGTGTTGATTTGATATCCGTCAAACTGTCACCCAATTGATATGCATTCCTCGTGCCAAAGGAAGATCAATAATTTCACAAGTCTGTTTTAATTAGATATTTATGCTTTTGACGGTTTGGGGTGAAAGCGGAACGGTGGACCGGGTGGGTTATTTGGTTACAATGAAATGAAACTGGGTGGCAAACCGGGTAAAAAGTATCCGGCTGGTGGGGGTGGCGCGGGGCGTTACGGACGGTCCGCCCCGCGCCGGGAACGAAGGAAGGTGAAACATGAGGTGGGCACCTCATGATCGGGATAGTGACGCCCCTTCGTTAAGATTTGATGAGCGCCGTGCTAAAAGTCGGTTAGGCGGCGGCCGCCTGCTCTCTTTCCTGGCCCCTGACGGCGCGGCGCAGGCCGTCGATCTGGCGCCGGTTTTCCTCGATGGCGGCGATCATGTCGGCCTTGACCCGCTCCGCTTCTTCCATCTGATCGGTCAGCTCGGCGTAACTCCGGACCACCCGCTGGAACATGAAAATCGGCCGGGTGGCCAGGCCGGAGCGGTCCCGGGAGGTGTCCACGGTCATCCGGGCGTCGCCCCGCCGGAGCCCATGGAAGTAGCTCGGGGTGGCGACGAGGATCGCCTCGACCTCCCCCTGCTTCCAGGCGCTCACCCCGACCTCGGCACCGTTTTCAACCAGATGGCGGGCGAGGCTGGAGACGCCGTGGATGGTGTAGCGGAGACTTTCGTGGAGCTTTTTGATCACCGTGAGGGTGATGAAAAAGGGGGCCAGGTCGGCGCGCAGGCGGTTGAAGTGATCGATCCAGCCTTCGACGACGGCGATGACCGGCCGGTCCGTTGATTCGGCCCCGCCAAGTCCGGCCCGGACCCGTTCGAGGGCATGGACCCGAAGCCGGATGGACCGCTGGACGGCGACAAACCGGTGATAGCGGTCTTCCAGGTCGAAATATCGCTCCCGGAGCCGTTCCGCGCCCATCTCCAGGGATTGGAGAACCGCCTCCATGTAGGTGCCCTGGTCCGCATAAGTTCGAGCGAGATCGTTGAAGACATCGGCCAGAACCGGAGCCCGGTGGAGCGCCCGTTTGACCCGGCCGGCCCGGATGGCCGCCTCGGCCGCGGCGATGGCCGGATTGGGGTCCAGCTCGTCGATGGAGACTTGGAGGCGCTTCAGAGCCGGGGGAATACAGCCGCAAGACTCCTGCTGAATCCGTTCCATCATGCCGTCGAGGACACCGTTCAGGCCGTCGATTTCGGCGATGAATGCCGTGTGGACATCCTCGATGGCCTCGTCCACCGCCTCGATTCGGGCTGATTTGTCCGGGGCCCGGCGGAGATCCTCGATAAGTTCGGCGGCCCGGATTTGGGCCGCCTGGATTTCATCCTCGGGCAAGCCTCGTGGCGCTCGGGGGCTGGCGGGGTCATGATGGGCGGATGGATACTCTATGGGCTGGTCTGCCATGGCGGTCCCTCCTGGGTTACGGCCGCAAGACGCGACGCGATATGATGCGAAACCGGCAATGTCATCCGGGTTATACGGAATATCCGGATCAAAGTCAATGGCCGGCGGCGTTCTGGATTAAGCCTCCGGCGGGCCCGGAGCGGCCTCGCCCAGGAGGTCGGCCATGACACGGGCCACCTCCCTGGTGTCGGCCGGCTTTCGGATGACTCCGCTGGGAGCCAGGGCCGAAATCCGGGTCTCCATGTCCGGTTTCGAAAACCCCGTGAGAAACAGAATCGGGACATCCGAAAAGGTTCGAATCCGCCGGGAGGCTTCCAGGCCGTCCATTTCGCCGGAGAGGCGGATGTCCATGAGGATGAGGTCCGGCGGATCAGCCTCGGCCAGATCGACGGCCTCCTCCCCGGTGGATAGAGTCCCGCGGACGTCGTAGCCCAACCGGGTGAGATCAAGCTTCAGGTGCAGGGCAATGATCGACTCATCCTCCACAATCAGGACCGATGGATTTGTCATGGCCATCTCCTCGGTGATTCGGTTTAAATCGGTCGCGGGCTAAAACTCCCGCCAGTCCTCGTCGGTCAGCTCAAGCCGGTCGTTGGGAGTGACCTCTTTTCCCTTGCGGTCTTCCGCCTTTTTCCGGTTGGTCTTTATCCGGGGCCGGGTCTCCGAGGTCTTCGCCGGCGGGAGCGCCTTGCCGGTGCCGGACGGCCGAGCCCTGGGCCGGCGTTCCCTGGACCCGCCGGTCTTCTTGCCGTTTCGGGTGCCGACGATGGCGACGAGTTCGACCACGAACCCATCCATCTCCCGGGTCCGGTGGTTGAGCTCGTCGGCGATGGAAGCGGTCTGTTCCGACGTGGCGGCCAGTTGCTGGGTGACCTTGTCCATGTCGCTGACGCCCTGGCTCACCTCGCCGATGCCCTGGGCCTGCTCGTTGGATGCGGCGGCGATCTCCCCCACAAAAGTAGCGGCCTTGTCGGTGACATCCTTGACGGTGGCGAAAACCCGCTCCGTCTCATCCACGTGGCCGGCGCCCGATTCCACCCGGCCGAGGGTTTTCTGGATGAGATCGGAGGTGTTTCGGGCTGCTTCGGCCGATCGTGAGGCGAGGTTCCGGACCTCCTGGGCCACCACCGCGAACCCGGCACCGGCATCGCCGGCCCGAGCCGCCTCCACCGCCGCGTTGAGCGCCAGGAGATTGGTCTGAAAGGCGATCTCATCGATGGTCTTGATAATCTTCGAGATTTTTTGGCTCTCATCGGTGATCTGACCAAATGCCTGGCTCAAGCGGCCGATGGCCTCGTCGGCGGCCTCGATGGCCGCGCCCGCCTCCTTCATGAGCTCGTTGGCCTTTCCGGCGCTTTCGGCGTTCCGCCGGGTGAGGGCCGACATCTGTTCGAGGGACCCGGCGGCCTCCTCGAGGGAAGCGGCCTGTTCCGAGGATGACTCGGAAAGGAAATGGCCGGCCGACGCGATCTCCACGGCGGCGTCCCCCAGATGCCCGCTGGAACTGCTCAGGCCGGTGATCACCCGACGGATGGGCCGGACAAAGGATGCGCTCAGAACGGCGGCCAGGATAATAATGGCCAGGACCGCCACCACCAGGACCAGGGCCATGAGGCGCGTCAGCTTCCCGACGGGGGCGAGGGCCTCGTCTTTGTGAAAGGATGCCACCAGAGCGTAAGGCGTCCCCCAGACATCCAGGGGCGTGTAAGCGGCCAGGACCCGATCTCCGGCGTAGTTGGATATCATGCCGCGGCCGGTCTCCCCGGCCAGGGCCTGGCGGGTGGCGACGGTGTCGATCCTCCCGGTCTCCGGGTCGGCAAAGGAAGCGGCCACCGAATGGGTTTCCGGGTGGTTAAGGGAATCGGACCGCATCCGGCCGTCGGCGGCGGCCAGGTAGGCCTCGCCGGTCCGGCCCATCCCGGACCGCTTCTTCATCACGACGTTCAGGGCCTCGATGGGAATCCGGAGAGCCACCACCAGCTCGATGTTTTCATCGAAGATCAACGGTTCCGCGATAAATGCGCGGGGCGCCCCGTCAGCCGGCGGATAGGGCTCAAAATCAGAAAATCCAAAGGTCCGGGTTTCGATCACCTCATCCACGAGCCGGGCCAGGGGCCAGTCCTGGTGAGACTTCGATGAGAGGTCGATCCCGTAGTCGGTCCCGTGGGTGGCCGTGTAGAGGACCCGGCCGTCGGGATGGATCACCAGGAGATCGTCGAAAACATACTGGTCCAGATATTTCTGGAAAAAGTCCTGGGATTCTCCCGGCAACACCGGCGCGATGATCTCTTCGTAGCTCAGACTGGTCACCATGGCCCAATCGACCCCTGGTATGTCCAGCGGACCGAAGCGGCTGAGGGCGACGTTGCTCTCCGACATGGACATGATCCGGGTTCCGGATTGGCCGGCCAGGGCCGCATCGGCCAGCTTGCAGTCGAGAGATTCACCCACCTCTCCGTTGGTCAGGAGGCGGTCGGAGCATAATATCAGGCCGTTTTCAGCCCGGCCGCCGATGTAGGTTTCTCCGGTCTGGCCCATGCCGGCCCGGTTCCCCACAATGGCGTTGACCGGGGTCTTGTCGATCTTGAAAACCACCACCCCGGCCACCGACTCGCCGTCCTTCAGCGGGGCGGCCATGAAAAAAGTCTGCCGGCCGTCGGCCAGCTTGTGGGGGGCGAAATCGTGGATGGCCACATTCTCCAGACCCCCTTGGAAGACTTGCCCCAAGGGTGTCTTTTCGTG
>CAZWGY010000069.1:1260-3416 GCA_964633575.1 uncultured Desulfobacteraceae bacterium | reverse complement strand
CCCCCGGACCGTCACGCCGGCCAGCCGCTCCAGGGTCTGGATGATCACCGGAAAGTAGTTTTTCTCAAAGCCTTCGGCCCGGGCGACCTTGTAGAGCTGGTCGGTCAGGGCGGTGATCTGGAGGGGCACGGACAGGTCCCGGCCGGTGTCGAGGATTCGCCGGAGGTCCTTCAGGATGTAGTCCACGGGAAAAACGCCTTCGTCGAACCGGCCCTTCATCACCCAGTTTTTGACGTGGTTCCGAAGGGCGAAGCTGTCGGCCGAGCCCTGTTCCAGGACCTCCACCAGGAGATCGGGATCGACTCCGCCCTTGACCCCCAGGACCAGCCCCTCGGCCAGGGCCGCGACGGTCACGGAGAGGATCAATTGGTTGACGAGCTTGACGGTCTCGCCGCACCCCAGGTCTCCCACGTGGGTAACGTCGGTGCCCATCACCGACAGGAGCGGCCGGGCGGCATCGACATCTTCGGCCGCCCCGCCCACGAAGATGGCCAGGGTCCCCTCGGTGGCGGCTTTCACGCCCCGGGCCACCGGGGCGTCGATCATCCGGACGCCGGATTCCGCCAGAGCCGCGCCCACCTTCCGGGTGGTGGCCGGGTCGATGGTGCTCATGTCGATCAACAGGGTCCCCTCGGCCGCTCCCGCCAGAACGCCGTCTTCGCTCAGGACGGCGGCGGTCACGTGGGGGGCGTCGGGGAGCATGGTGATCACGGTCCGGGCCGCCTCGGCAACGGCTCTGGATGAGGCCGCCGGCAGGGCTCCGGCGACGGCCAGCCGTTCCAGCCGAGCCGGCACCTGGTCATAAACACATAAGGGATGTCCCGCCTTGAGCAGATTTTCGGCCATGGGCGCGCCCATGGCTCCCAGGCCGATGAATCCGATGGTTTCAGTCATGGCTTACGCTCCTTCCAGTCGGTAGAGGGGAGGCCCAGGGCCCGGAGGGTTTCGATATGGGGCTCTCCGGTCTCCGGGTCCCAACCCATGGACCGGTAATAGACCTGACGCATCAGGTCCCAGTGATCCAGCGCCCGCTTGCCCTCAGCCGGGCCGTCGGCCGGGGCTGATCCATACCGGGGACTCGGGGCTTCCATCTCCGGGGTCAGGCCGTTTCGGATGTTAAACTGGCGAAGGCGGTTGACAATCCGCTTGCCGGCGGTGATCAGGTCCGGCAGGCTCCGCCCGGCCCCGGTGGCCGCGTTGTAGGCTTCGGTGACCAGCTTCGGGTAGTTGAGGTTGAACCGGCAGACGCCCACGCAGTCCTCGATAACGGCCCAGCCGTTCTGGATCGCGTTGATGGTGGGGACCTCCCAGGGGGAGAAGGCGTCATGGACCGGGGGCATGTCCATGAGATGCGGGCGGACGCCCACGAAAGTGGCCTCCAGCGATGATGTGTTGGTCAGGCAGGTGTCGAGGAGCTCCGGCCAGCGGGCGCGGTGATCGTGGCCCCGGGGCGTGGCCCCCTTCCGGGTGCAGACCGCCATCTCCGTGGCCCGGCCGCCCACGGATTCAGCCGCCCGCCGGACCCCTTCCGCCAGGAGGTCGCCGATCCCCTTGCGTTGAGCGATCCGGTGCATCATCGCCATCACCGACGTAACGTTGCCCCAGTTCATCCGGAGCCCGTCGGTGTCGGCCTCGGTGAGGAGTCCGGCCTCGAAACACTCCATGAGCCACCCGAGGACCCATCCCGTCTCGTTGACGTCGAGCCCCAGGCGGTCGGCCATGTCGGTGAGGACGAAAACGGTTCCGGCGTCGGTCTGCCCGATCTGAGGGCCGAAAGCGGCAAATGCCTCGTACTCCGGCTCCTCGCCTTCAAAGCCCGCATAGGGGCCTTCGGTGACCCGCATCCGCAGAATGTGGTTCATGCCGCAGTTGAAGCAGGTGTGCCGGCCCAATCGCTGGAAGGTCGCCCGGACATACTGGCCGCTCATCCGTTCGTGCTCGGGAAACAGGTTGGTGGTATAGTTTTTCACCGGGAGGGCGCCGACCTTGTGGAGGTTGGAAAAGGTCCCGTTGGTTCCGTACTTGTGCCGGGAGCCGCCTCCGAAGGTCAGAGCGCCCTCGTGGAGCTTTTTGGCCACCTCGATCAGCCCCCGGCGGTCGTGGAGCTCGACCTTCCGTTTCCCCCGTCGGATCACCAGCGCCTTGAGCCGCTTGGC
>CAZWGY010000069.1:0-1160 GCA_964633575.1 uncultured Desulfobacteraceae bacterium | reverse complement strand
GATGATCCCGTCATAGCCACAGGACCGGAGAAAGGCCCCGGCAAACCCGTTGGCCTGAGTCGTGGTGGCCAGGTTCGTCATGGGGCCTTTGGTGATCACGCAAAGAAGCCCCGATCCCCGGACCGGGGTGTTGCCCAGGGGGCCGGACATGAGGATCAAAGGGTTTTCAGGGTCGCTCGGGGTTACGCCGTCCGGGGACTCGTCAGCCAGGTACCTCGCCCCGAACCCGGCGCCGCCAATGTAGTCGGTCAACAGAGCCTCGTCAAGGGTTTCCACCGAGGTCCGCCCCGTCGTGAGGTCCACCCGCAACAACCGCCGTAAGTAGGCGCTAAGGGTCATACGGTTTCCTTTCCGTTACCGATAGACATGGGGCCAGGGCCGGAGAGTCTCCCAGACCGCCGGGTCGTGGAAGATCATCAAACGGGCGCTGGTCACCGACGCCATAAGCGTCAGCCGGTGGATGCTTTCCACCGCCCGAGCCGAATTCCAACAATTTCCCGACGGTCGGTCAAGGGTAATGTTGTCGGCGCAGAAAACGGCATCCCCCGTCAGGATGGCCGGGCCGCTCTCGGGCAGGTCCACCACCATGGACTGATGGCCGGGGGTGTGGCCGGGAGTGAACAGCAGGGAGACGCCGTCGACTACTGCCGTGTCCCCCTCCACCAGACGCAACCCGCCGGATCGGTCCCCGTCGAAGTGGTCCGACAGATAGGGGCCGGCCGCGAACCTGTCCGGGAATCGGGCGAACCGGTACTCGGCCTTCTGGACAATCCACTCCGCTTCTGGAAAGAATCGGTTCCCGCCGGTGTGGTCGTAGTGAAGGTGGGAATTTACGAGATAGCGGACCTCATCGGGAGCCACCCCGGCGGCCGCCATAAGGCGCCGGATGTCGTGATGAGCTTCAAAATCCACCACCAGCGACCGGATGTGATCGCCCCAGGTTCCGTCCGGATCTTTAAGGCCCCGGGGGTCGAGCCCCGTATCGAAGAGAATCCAGCCGTCGTCGGTCTCCACCAGGGCCATCACGATGGGGGTCCGGACCGTCTCCCCCATCCCGGTCCGGTATAAGGTGATCGACCGGTCCAGGGCCAGGGTTCCGCCGGGAAACAGGGTCAAGCCGCGCACCGCCATGTATCAGTTCCTTTCTCCGACAAAGAGAC
>CAZWGY010000068.1:0-14143 GCA_964633575.1 uncultured Desulfobacteraceae bacterium | reverse complement strand
CGCTTCCCGCTATTCGACGATGGTGATGGTCAGGACCCGGCGGTTCCGCTGCCGTCCTTCGGGTGTGGCGTTATCGGCGATGGGGCGGGATTCGCCATACCACTGGAGGTCGAGCCGGCTGTCGTCGATCCCGAGGGTCCGGGTCAGGTATTGCTTGACGGCCTCGGCCCGCTTCCGGGACAGCTTGGCGTTATAGGTTTCGGAGCCGATGGCGTCCGCATGGCCTTCGATGACGGCCCGGGTGCCGGGATGGGCGGCCAGGTAATCAGCGATCTGCCGCATGGGCTTCCGGTAATCGGGGTCGATCCGGCTCTGGTTGTAGCCGAACTCGATGAGCAGCCGGACCGGCGAGACCGACATCTCGGCTGACGGGGCGGCGGTCACCCCGCCGGTACGCTCGTCTCCCGGCTGCCGGCCGGGTGAGGTTCCGGCGGAAGGGGTCCCCGTATCGGCGGACGACGGGCGGGAGATGGGCTTCGGACAGCCGATGCCGTCCACCGCCATGCCCCGGGGGGTGGCGGCGCACTGGTCCAGGTGATCGGGGACGCCGTCCCCGTCGCTGTCCCGAGACCCGGCCGCCGACGTCGATGTCCGTCGGCGCTTATCCGCCGGGTCCTCGCCCAGGACCAGAGTCAATCCCACCTGACACGAGAAGTGATTCGACTCGTCATCGACGTAATAAAGGTGCCGGGCGTCGGCCCGGAAGGCCAACCGGTCGGAGAGGAAGTACTTGAACCCGAGGCCGTAGTTGGCCACCGGCCCGGTCTCCTTGTCGTCGGCGTGGATGGTGGATGCCCCGCCGCCCAGGAGAAAATAGGGGACCATCGCCCGGTCCGGGGCGAAGTGGTAGAGGAAGTCGAGCCGGTAGAGGTGTTCGTAAACGGCGTCGGGGGTCCCGTCGTCGCCGGTCACTTCGGTGTCGATATAATTGGCGGTGATCTCCGCGCCAAAGTGATCGGTGAAGTGATAACCGAAGCCGAAGGTATAGACCGGGCCGTCGTCGTAATCGCCGACATCTTCCATGTCGTCGAAGACATAAGGGCCGACCATGACGCTCATTTCGTAGTCTCCGGCCGCGATCCGGGCCGACGCGGCCGGGGCCAGGGACCCGGTGATGACCAGGGCGGCCGCCAGGGCGATGATGCCAAAAGGTGTGAGAGTACGCTTCATCTGAATCCTCCTTGTGGTAAAGCTGTTAAGTGGGTTAATCGGGTCCTCGACGGGGGACATCGGCGCTGTCCGGCGCCGGCGCCAGGATTTTTTCGAGGATCACCTTCGTGATCATATAAGTGGGCCGGATCCCTTCCGCGCCCATTCCCCCCGACGCCAGGGTCTGACCGCTGACAAGGGGGTTATCCGAGGCATAATAGGCATAGCGGACCCGGACGTCGCGGGGGATATGCCCCCGGATGACGGCCGCGCTGATGGCCCGGTGGTAATGTCCCCCTTCCATTTCCAGCCCCACGGCCCGCCAGCTTGTGGACTGGAATTTTTCGAGCATGTCCCGGTTTTGCAGCGAGGTGCCCAGGACGGTGAGGATCGGGCCTACGTGGACCGCGACCGACGGGTCGAAGTCCGCTGGCGAAAGGTCGTTTTCCACCGGGTAGTTGTGGGGGGTTCCCTCGAAAACATGGGCGGTGGCGAGCATGATGTCCCCCTTCCGGCCCGGGAGGGTCCCGGCCTTGCCCATGACCGAGATGGAGACGACGGAAAGCTTTTGTTCCGCTCCATCGGCATCCGGCGTCGGGGCCAGCAGCTCGTCCATCACTTCGAATGCCTGAGTGCCGAAGGCGTAGTCCATCACCAGGATGACCGGCCAATCCGCCGGGGCCGCCGGCAATTGAACCGCCACCGCCGGGTGACGGGGCACCGGGTCCAGGGCGGCGGTGTCGATGATCTGGCAGTCGATATGGGCCCCGGACCGGTCGGGCAGTTCGTGGAAGCCGTGGTCACGGGCGTAGGATTGAATGGTCGAGGTGTTCTCCCGGAGGCGCTCGCAGAGCTGGTAGAGGTCCTCCTCGTGCCGTCCCCCGTCAACGGCAAAGCCGTAGAGGATGTTGACGACGCTGTGGAGGTTGGCGCTGATGATGTGGAGGGGCCGGTCCATCAGGCCCAGGCCGCTCAACCTGGCCTTGATGTCGGCCGCCCATTTCTGGCTGTACTGATGGTGGCCGATCATGTCCCGGAGAGACGGGGTGAAGTAGATGATCAGCTCATCCTCACGGGCCTTTTCCTCGTTGACGGCCCGGGTTCCCAGGTCATGGATAATCCGGAAGAGCCCGTTGTTGCTTCCGTGGGCCCGTCGGCTCTGTTCGAGGGATTCGTAGGTCCGGCGGGTCTCCTGATAGGTCCGCCCCAGGATGATGCTCAGGTTCCAGAGGGCCCGGTCGAGGGCTTCGCCGTCCAACGGTTCCGCCGACGTGACCGTCTCCTTGAGCTGCCCCCATTCGGCGGTGGTGTCCCGGTCCTTGCTGACGATCCGTTCCTTGATTTTAATGCCTTCGATATTGAGGAAGGTGAGGTGGCTCAGGACATCGTAGATCTCGCTCAGCCCCCGGGTGATCACGAAACAGATTTCCCGTTCGCTGATCCGGTAGGAAGTCCGGCGCCGCTTGGGCGGCTCGATGGACTCAAATGAGGTCTGATTCAGTTCTTCCTGGGCCGTCAGGGTGATTCGGGTGCGGGACTCGATGCCCCGGGGCAGGCGGTCGATGACGTATTCGAGGCCTTTGAGTTCGATGATCCGGGGGTCGTTAAGGGTCCCGTAGATTTCCGGGCTGAGCATCTGGAGGGCTTCGGCGAGGGTCTGGCCGGACTTGCCCGACGGCTTGTAATATCCCCTGAGCGCCAGGGCATCGGCGGTGGTCTTGAACGTCCGGATGGCGATTCTCGCCTTGTGGGCCTTGCTCAGCTCCTCCACGTCACATCCTTTTCGATGGTTGCGCCCGACTGACTGAAACGACAATCATAGTATATCCGAGCCGCTCCCGATTTTCAATTGGCGATTGACATCGGAAGGTCTCGGCCGGAATCCGGCGCGGGGCTTGAAAACTCATCGGGAATGGGTGTATAGACAGAACATGAATAGCGCGTCGAACCCTCATGATTTTTCCGGAGCCATGAGCGGGGAAGGCCGGTCCCCCGGCGGGTCGGACCCCGGACGGCGCTGGGAATGGCGGCTTTCCGTCTGCTGTCTGGCGGTCGCCGTGGCCCTGCTCTTCGTCCGGCCCCACCTGCCGGTCCCGCCCCTCCCGGACCCCAATGAGGCGGCGCTGGGGGGGAATCCGCCGGTTCAGGGGACGCCGGCCGCTCTCGCGATTCACTATCATGAGCGGGTTCCCTACTATATCACCCGAGCCGACGGTGTCCACGGCCTCTGCGCCGACCCGGTTCGGGCGGCGGTTACCCGGGCCGGGCTGGCGGTGACCTGGCAACGGACCCCGCCCCGGAGGCAGCTTCTGATCGTCCGGGAAAACCGGTCTCCGGCGGCTATTCTCGGGTGGTTCAAGACGGTTGAGCGGGAACGGTTCGCCCGGTTTTCCCGTCCCATCTACCGGGACCGGCCGGCCATCGCCCTGGTCCGGGCCGACGTTCCGTCGGTGCCGTCGGGGGAGCCCCTGGCTCGTCTCCTGACCCATCCGGCCCTGACCCTCCTCCGGAAGGACAGCTATTCCTATGGCCCTTACGTGGACGGACTCATCGAAACCCGTAAGCCCCGGCAAGTGATTACCGCCGCCGACAACCGGTCCATGCTCCGGATGCTTCAAGCCGGCCGGGCCGATTACCTCTTTATCGCCGCCGAGGAAGCCGACGCTCTCATCGCCCTGGCCGGGCTGCCGGCCGACGCTTTCGTGAAAGTCCACTTCTCCGACATGCCGTCCGGCAACACCCGTCATCTGATGTACAGCCTGAAGGTGGACCCGGAACTGGTGGCCCTGATCGACGCGGCCTTGCCCGCGCCGGACGCCGATCCGGCGAAGCCGCCGGAGAGGATGCCGTGAAGAGCCGGGCCGTCAGATTCCTTACGGTTGGAACCACTCTGGCCGCGACCCTGGGCTTTGTCCTCTTCGTGGTCACTTATGAAGGCCTCGTCCGGGATGCGGCTCAACGGCGGATGATCCAGCACGCCGAGGTGATCGCCGATGCCCTCTGGAACTACAATTCGACCTCGGTTTCGGCTTACCTCCAATTGGCGGCCCGGATGGACGGATACGCCCGGCTCACGGTGACCGACGATCGGGGGCGACCTTTTCAGGAAGTCCTGACCGAGTTGCCCACGGGGGGCGGCCGGCTCCTGCCGGCCGTCGGCCTGATCCCTCGGGTGCCTCTGGCGGCCACCGTCCCTTACAATGGTCAGCCGGTGGGGCGGATCGAGGCGGTCTGGTATGTCCGGACGTTGGCGGTCCACCTCTACGTCCTGTTCGCTCTGGTTCTGGCGACCGCCGTCGTTCATCTCGGGGCCCGGATGGCCCGGGCCAACACGGTGTTGGAGCGCCGGGTGGCTGAACGGACGGCGGAACTCACCCGGGCCAACACATCCCTGATGGCTCAGGTGGCCGAGCGGCAGCGGGCCGAGGCGGCGTTGAAAGTCCGCGAACAGCAGTATCGGGAACTGGTGGAAAGCGCCAACAGCGTCATCCTCCGGATGGACACCGAAGGGCGGATCCGGTTCCTCAACGACTATGGCCGAAAGCTCTTCGGGTATGACGGATCGGAGGTGATGGGCCGGTCGGTGGTGGGAACCATTGTCCCGGCCGTTGATGATGACGGAAACGAGATGGCGCCCATGATCCGGGCCATCTGTCGAAACCCGGAGCAATACGCGGTCAACGAGAACTCGAACATCCGGAAGGACGGCGGCCGGCTCTGGATCACCTGGACGAACCGGGCCATCCGCGATGAGTCGGGTGGCGTCCGGGAGATCCTCTGCGTGGGCAACGACAGCACCCGTCGGAAGGCGGCCGAGATCGCCCTTCGGGAAGAGGAAGCCCGGTTCCGGGCATTGGTGGAAGCGGCGCCGCTGGGCATCGCCCTCATCAACGGCCAGGGGCGCCTGAATTACGTCAATCCCCGGTTTGGGGAGATCTTCGGGCACCCGGCCGGGGAAGTGCCGGAGTCGGCAGCCGGCCTGAACGGCCTCTACCCGGACCCGGACTACCGCGAGCGGATGCGGGCGGGCGGTCGTGAAAACGGAGACCCGGCGACGGTGGCGAGAGTCCGGACTTACTCGATCCGGGCGGCTGACGGGGTAGAGAAGGTGGTCGGGCTCCGGGGCGTGCCCCTTGACGGGGGCAGCCATCTGATGATTTACGAGGACGTCACCGAGAAAAAGCGGCTGGAGACAGCCCTGGCTCAGGCCCGGAAAATGGAGGCCATCGGGACCCTTGCCGGGGGTATCGCCCACGATTTCAATAATTTGCTCATGGGCATCCAGGGCCATGTCTCGATGATGCGCGTCGGGATCGATTCGGATGACCCCATGAAAGATCGGCTGGACGCCATCGAGCAGACCGTCGAGAGCGGTTCCCGGCTGACCCGGCAGCTCCTGAGCGTTGCCCGGGGCCGGAAGGGCGGTTCGCGAACCGCCCGTACGCAAACCGCCGATGTCAACGAGATCGTCTCCGTGAGCATCGAGATGTTCGGCCGGACCCGGAAAGCGGTCGCCATCCACCCGGACCTCGATCCGGCGGCCGGCACCGCCGACGTCGATCCCGGCCAAATCCATCAGGTCCTGCTCAACCTGTATTTGAACGCCTGGCAGGCATTAAGCGGGACCGGGGACATCTTTGTGAGCACCGGCATCGAAACCCTCGACCAGGACTTTGCCCGGGCCAACGAGCTCGCGCCGGGCCGCTATGTGAAGATCGCGGTCCGGGACAACGGCGAGGGGATGGATGAGGGGACCCTCGCCCGGATATTCGAGCCTTTCTTTACGACCCGGAAGCGCGGCGAGGGAACCGGTCTCGGGCTTTCGTCGGCCTACGGTATCATCCGGGGCCACGACGGTCTGATCCGTGCCCGGAGCCGGCCGGGGGCGGGCGCCACATTCGAGATATTTCTTCCCGCCTCGAATCAGCCGGCCGGATCCACCACTCCCGTCCGGCCGGAAATGGTCCGGGGCCGGGAGTCGGTGCTCCTGGTGGACGACGAGGAGATGATCCGGGTCATCGGCCGGCAGCTCCTGGAGGGGCTCGGCTACCGGGTGGAAGTGGCCGATTGCGGCGAAGCGGCGGTGGATCTGTACCGCCGGGCGAAGGGCGCCATCGATCTCGTCATCCTCGACCTGGTAATGCCCCGGATGGACGGGGAGATGACCTATCGGGCACTCCGGGAGATCGACGGCCGCGTCCGGGTGATTCTCGCCTCGGGATACCATCTGGACGCCCGGGTCCGGCGAATCCTCGACGCCGGCTGCGCCGCCTTCATCCAGAAGCCGTTCAGCATCGAAACCCTGTCGGTCAAAATCCGGGAGGTCTTCGACGCCGGGACGGAGAGTTCTGAGTAGGGGCTGAGTGCTGAGCCTGACCCGGGAGCGCGGGCGTCCCGCCCGCATCGCAGGGGCGGCCCTTGCGGCCGCCCGCCGAGGGAACGCGGGCGTCTCGACTGATTACTGATAGCTGAGCACTGAGCACTTTTTATAATCGACGATCGCGGACATTATGAACCAGACGGAAGGACCGTTTCCATGATCCGAATGTTGAAGACGTTTTTGATGATTGTCGGGGCATTGTCCCTGGTTTCTCTCCTGTCGGGCCTCATCACCACCATCGTGTTGTGGACCACCGGGGAAGACGTTCCCGAGCGGACGATCCTGGAGATCGATTTTACCAAGGGGGTGGTGGAATACGTCCCCGACGACGTTTCGGCCCGGATGGTGGTTGATTCCGGACCCACGACGATGGAGCTGGTGGAGGCTCTCGAAATGGCGGCCGACGACGATCGGGTCCGGGCGGTGGTGGCGCGGATCGCCCCCGGCCGGATGGGCTTCGGGCGGATTCAGGAGATGCGCGACGCCGTGGCCCGGTTCCGGGATAGCGGGAAACCGGCGTTCGCCTGGGCCGACACCTTCGGCGAGATGTCCGCCGGCAACGGGGCCTACTACCTGGCCACCGCATTTGACGAGATCCACCTTCAACCATCGGGCAACGTCAACATCACCGGACTGATGATGCAGGGCCGGTTCCTGAAGGGGACCTTCGACAAGATCGGCCTGGAGGCCCGGATGGACCGGCGGAAGGAGTACAAGTCGGCCCTGAACACCTTTACCGAGACATCCTTTACCGAGCCCCAGGAGGAGGCGCTGACGGCGGTGATGGACTCGATGTTCAACGGGATGGTGGCCGGGATCGCCGAGCGTCGGGGGCTCTCCGAGTCCGATGTCCGGGACCTTTTCGACCGGGGTGTCCTGTCGGCCGAAGCCGCCCGGGATGCCGGGCTGGTGGACTCGCTGAACTACCGGGACGCGGTTTACGACGCGGCCCGGAAAATCGCGGGGGCGGGGGCCGAGCCCCTGTCGATCACCACCTATCTCCGGCGGGGGGAGCGTCGCTACGCCGAAGGCACGGCCGTCGCCCTGATTTACGGAGTGGGGATGATCCACCGGGGCCGCTCCGAGCTCAACCCCCTCTTCGGGGAGCCGCTCATGAGCGCCGTCAAGATCACCTCGGCCTTCCGGGACGCCATCGAGGACAAGTCGGTGAAGGCCATCCTCTTCCGGGTGGACAGCCCGGGCGGGTCTTATGTAGGCTCGGACAGCATCTGGCGGGAGGTCCAACGGGCCCGGGACGCGGGCAAGCCGGTGATCGTCTCCATGGGCGACGTGGCCGGGTCCGGAGGCTATTTCGTGGCCATGCCGGCCGACCGGATCGTGGCCCACCCCGCCACCATCACCGGCTCCATCGGGGTTTACGCCGGAAAATTCCTCACATCCGACTTCTGGGAGATGCTGGGAATCTCCTGGGATGAGATCCACACGAGTCCCCAGGCCACCTTATGGACCGGGACCCAGGATTACACCCCCGAGCAGTGGGCCTTGCTCCAGTCCACCCTCGACCGGATCTACACCGACTTCACGGAAAAGGCCGCTTCGGGCCGGGACCTGCCCCTGGAGCATGTCCAGGAAGTGGCCAGGGGGCGGATCTGGACCGGCGCCGACGCCCTGGACCTCGGCCTGGTGGACAGCCTGGGCGGGATTCCCGAGGCCATCCGCCTGCTCCGTGAGGCGGCCGACCTGGCCCCGGACGCCCCCATCCGGTTGAAGCGGTTTCCTCGCCCCAAGAAATTCCTTGAATCCATCCTCCAGAAACTCGGCCCCCTGGCCGGGCTCCTGGCGGACGAGGGAGCGTATCCGGCGGGCCGGCACCTGGAAGCCCTGGAACCAGCGCTCCGGGAGCTGGGCCGGCGGGTCGGCCCGGTTCCGGCCGGCCCGCTGACCATGCCCGCCGTCGAGATCCGGTGATCCCGACGGACGCGCCTTGCGATCAGACCTCCAGAACGGCCCCGACGCAGCCGAAGAAAAAGCGGTCCCCGAGCCGGGCGTGGAGCCGGGCGGCGTTGGCCTGCCCGGTGCAGTGGGAGACGCCAATCCGCTCGATCCCATAACGGTCGATGGTTGCGATGGTCGCTTCGAATTGCGCGTCGTCGGCAAACCCGAGGTGAGTCCCGCCGATGACGGCGTGAAGGCGGTCCCGGTCCAGGCGGGCGAGAACGTGCTCGACGATGTTGACCATCCCCGAATGGGCGCAGCCCAGGACAATCACGAGGCCCCGGTCGGTCTCCACCGCCAGGGAGAGGTCGTCCCGGATCGGGTCCGGCTCTGATTGGTCGGCGCCCGCCGGGCTGACGATCAGGTGGGGGTCCCCCCGTTCAAAGTCGGTCCGCCGGGGAACCTCGCCGGTAAGATGGAGCCCCGGTCCCACTTCGGTCATCTCGGCCGAAAAGCGGAAGCGGGCCCCCAGCGCCTCCAGGTATTCCCGCCGGTGGGGGATTCCGATGAACCGGCGGGTCGTTCCGTCGCTCCAATAGCGAGGGATGAAAATCTCCGGGTGGGCGTGGACGTCCACCGGGCCCCGGACCCGGAGCACGTCGGGGAGTCCGCCGACGTGGTCGTAGTGGCCGTGGCTGAGCATCACCGCGTCAACCGCGGCCAAATCCGCCCCCAGGGCCAGGGCGTTCTGGAGAATCCCGAACCCCTGGCCCGTGTCGAAGAGATACCGGCCCCGGCCGGTTTCGATGTAACAGGCAAAGCCGTGCTCGCCGATCACCCGGAAGGGGTGGCCCACGGTGTTTTCACAGAGGATGGTAAACCGGGTTGGCATGGTCTGCTCCTTTCTGAGGTGGTGTTCCATTGCCCCGTGACGGTAGAGGCAATCATTAGAGATAATTCCACATACCATCCGGCCCGGCCCCCTGTCAATGGGCCAGTTATCCCCCGCTGCGTCCGGGAGCGCTGACGTGACCCCGCTCGACTATTTCCTGTCCCGGCTGCCGCTGGTCCTGATGTTTGCCAACGGATTCCTGGTTTACCGGGTCCTGGCCACCACCCGGCTCACCGACGCCTTTGTTTGCCGGAGTCTCCGGCGGAGCGAGGGGCGGCTCCATCTCCTGTTTCTCCAGATCATCGTCACGGCGGCCCTGCTCTCCGCCTTCATTCCCAACGCCGTCACCGTTCTGATTCTTCTGCCGGTCTTGAAGGCGGTCCGGGATGGTGTCGGGTCCGAGGTCCGGGGTCGGGGGCTGACCACCGCGCTTACGCTCTCGGCGATTTACGGGGCCAATATCGGCGGGATGGGCTCGCTTATCGGGAGCCCGGCCAATCTCCTGCTCATCGGGGCCATGGATCTGATGGAAGTCCCCGGCCGGGAGGGGGTTCGGTTTTTGAGCTGGTTTCTCTGGTCGGTCCCCTTGGTTGCAATCCTCTGCCTGATTGCCTGGGGAGTGGTGGTTATAGTAGGAGCGCCCGGGATTCCGCTTCATGCCCGGACCGGCGTCGTTCCGTCGGCGGTCCCCTTCAACCTGAGCCGTCGGGATCGGCGGGGAGGCGTGGCCTTTGTCCTGTTTATCGGGTTTTGGACGGTCGAATCGATCCTCGAGGACCAGGTGGCCGGGTACCGGGTTCTGGCTCCCTGGGTCTGTCTGATCTACTTCGGGGGCTTTGTGGTTTTGAGTACCGCCCGGCTCGGGGCCCGCCGGCCGCTTCTTTTCCCCGGGGACCTGATCACCGGGCTGCCCGTCCGGGGGCTTGCCTTCGCGGCTCTCCTGCTTCTCCTCATCCCCGTGTTCCGGGTGATCCGCCCCGGCGGGTGGGTTGCCTCGGCCCTGGATCGGATGATCGGGCCGGAGACCCCGGAGACGGCGGTGGTCCTGGTCACCCTCCTGTCGGTGACCTTCCTCACCGAGCTGCTGAGCAACACGGTGGTCTCCGCCGCTTTTTTCCCGCTGGCCGTATCGATTTCGGCGGTCACGGGGATTTTTCCCCTGACGCTGTTGATCGGGGTTTCGGCCGCGTCCACCTGCGCTTTCATGACGCCCATCGCCACGCCCTGCAACGCTCTGGCCTTCGGCGAGATGAAGGGAACCCTGCTCCGGCGGATGCTTCCGGCCGGGCTGGTTTTGAACCTGGTAGCCGCGGTCCTCATGGCCCTCTGGCTCCCCATCGCCATCCCCCGGGTCTTCGGCTGATGCCGGATATCGGTGGTGTCGGCCATTTTTTCGGTTGACTCAGTGGTCGGGTAACCGATATTTAATACAGGAAACCGATACCGGATCGAGCCGGTTCGTCAACATTTTCAAACGCCAGTTGAATTTGGCGAGAAGGAGGGAACTAATGGATCTCAAGCAGAAAGGTTCCGAGGCCAATGTCGGCGGGTTCAAGCAGCTCATGGTCAGCATGAAGTGGACCACGGCGGCGGATTTCGATTTGGCCGCCGTCTATGAGGATAAAAACGGCAAGCAGGGGCTGGTCTATTTCGGCGAGCTGGGGGATCTCAACAATTTCCCCTACATGCAGCTTTCGGGCGACGAAGGGGTCGGCGACAAGGGCGGGGACAACGAGGAGACCATGCGGATCACGCATCTCGACGAGATGAATTACATCTGGATTCTCTGCTGGGATTACGGAAAGGTCCAGGAAGGGTCCGCGGCCCGGTTCAAGGACTCCGACGTCTCCCTGTCGGTGATCGACGACAAGGGCAACAGCCACAACGTCACCCTGGACACCGGCGAGATGGGCAACGTCGCGGTCCTGGCCACCATCGACAATGCCAGCCCGGTGGGCGCCAAGCTCATCAACGAATCCAAGGCCGGAACGCTCAAGGGGCTGACCAAGCTCCAACAGCTCCTGGACATCATCCAGGGCTAACCCACAACACGGAGGTAGAAGTCCATGGAGCTCAAGCAGAAAGGCGAGGAAGCCAACGTCGGCGGATTCAATCAGCTTATGGTCGCCATGCGCTGGACCACGGCGGCGGATTTCGATCTGGCCGCGGCTTACGAGGACAAAAGCGGCAAGCAGGGCCTGATTTACTTCGGCGAGCGGGGAGACCTGAACGCGCCCCCCTTCATGCAGTTGTCGGGGGATGAAGGCGTCGGCGACAAGGGCGGAGACAACGAGGAAATCCTTCGGATCACCAAGCTCGACGACATGAACTTCGTCTGGATCATGTGCTGGGACTACGGCAAGATCCAGGAAGGGGCGGCGGCCCGGTTCAAGGACTCCGATGTCTCCCTGTCGGTGATGGACGACCGGGGCACCACCCACGACGTGACTCTCGACACCGGCGAAATGGGCAACGTCGCGGTCCTGGCCACCATCGACTGCTCCAGCCCCATCGGAGCGAAGCTGGTCAACAGCTCCAAAGCCGGGACCCTCAAGGGGCTCAAGACGCTCCAGGATCTCATGGCGGTCATTCGGGAAGATTAGACCATAGCCGATTCCGGCGGCCGCCCCGGCGGGGGGTGGCCGCCGGCTTTTTCCTTTTAGCCCCGGAGACAACCGCCATGGACGGGGAACTCGAGCCGCTGCGGTTCAGCCATGAAGGTCAGCTTTTGCGGCAGATCGCCGCTCGGCTCGGCCCCGCCCCTCTGAGGAGCCTCGCCGAGGGGGAGGCGGTGCTGTCGGCCCGGCGCCGGGAGCTTTTGGGCGACGCCGTTCGGGTCACCGCCGAGTTGCTCCCCGAGGTCCACGGGGCCTACCAGGAATGCTTGCGCCGGGCCGGCGGGGACCTCACCGGCGACCTTTTCATCCAGCAAAGCCCCGTTTATAACGCCTCGGTGTTTGCCCACGAGGGCCGGTTCGACCTCCTGGTCCACTCCTCGCTGATCAACGACTTTTCCCTGGACGGGCTCCGGTTCGTCATCGGCCACGAGCTGGGCCACGTCGTCTTCTGCCACTCGGACCTCCCGGTCCACGAGATTCTCACCGACGTCCAGGGGCTTCCCCCGGAGGTCGCCAATCTTCTCCTTCGCTGGTCCCGGGCCGCCGAGGTCTCGGCCGACCGGGTGGGCCTCCTCTGCTGCGGTCAGCTCACCACGGCGGTCACCGCCCTCTTCCAGACCGCATCGGGGCTGAAGGACATCGACGAAGACCGGGTGCTGGGTTCCTTCCGGTCCCAGTACGCGGAGCTGGAAGCCCACATCCGGGGCGAAAAGCACCGCCGCACCTGGATGCGGAGCCATCCCATGATCCCGGTCCGGTTCAAGGCTCTGGAGCTGGCCGCCCTCGACATCGTCGCCCTCCGGAAGGATGGCCCGGCGGGGTTCAGTTGGAAGTCCTTCCGGGCCGTGGACGGCCAGATCGCCTTTATCCTGGAAGGGCTCGACGCCTGATCAGTCCTTGGACCCGGCCACCCATCTGAGCCCCCAACCATAAGCCTGATCACATTCGGGATGCCCGTTGTGAAAAGTCACCCGCTTGGTCACGTTGATGGACCCGGCGGAAAACTCCAAAAGGGCGACCGCGCAGAAGGGCCGCTTGTCGTTCTGAGCCCCCATCGGGACCTCCAGTAGCGGCTGCCCCGGCACCTGGAGAGTGACCACCGCGTCGGTGGCCGACCAGTCGGGAACCCCCTCGTAAATGTAAGTGTAAATGAGGACCCGCTTGAGCTGGTCGATGTGGGCCAGGTTGATCTTCATGTTCTCGCCCTCGGACCAGGCCCCGGTCCGGTCGTCGCCCAGATGAAATACATAGGGCGGGGTCCCGAAGGCCCCGAAGGAATCGCCCAGAGGCTGGATGGCTCCCTTGAGACCGTTGTTAAGCTCATAGAGACAGCCCAGGTCGAGGTCGATTCCGCCGCTCCCTCCGCCGCCCAGGACCTTGGCGAACAGCCCCTTCTTTTTCCCGCCAGCCGGCTCCTGGTTCCAGTTGAGGTTGATCATGCACTCCCCGGTCGCCCCCTTGGGCTTGATGGCAAACGAGTCGCCCTTGGACTTCAGGGTGACCTTCGAGGCGATCTTGAGGGCGCCCGCCCCGGGGATCTTGGAGCGGAACTCTTCGAGGCTCATCACCTCGCTGTCGTTTTCCAAAGACGAGGCGATGAACCCGGCCGAAAACTTGCCGATCACCGCCACCTGGCCGGGAGCGGTCGAGTCTAAGGCCACCACGTGCTGTTCTCCCCGGTCGGTGACCACCTCCACCCGAGCGTCGTAGTCGGCAAACGTCCGGTTGGCCCCGGCGGTGGCGTCGGTGAAATTCAACGCACAGATGTAAAGGGCTTCGAAGTCGTCGAGCTTGCTGATCCGCATCTCCTCCCGCTTGCTGCCCCCGGCCGCGCCCACGCCCTCGTCTCCGGAGAGTTCGATGTACGGGAAGCTGTTGAGATCTCCCAGACTGCCGCCGGCGTAGTTGTCCGAATAGACCCCGCCGGTCCGGCCGTCCTTGGTCTTGTAGAAAGCCATGAGATCGAGGTCCACGGCGGAGGTCCAGATCAGGGCGACCTTAATCTGCTTGAATGATCCGATGTCGGCCGATTGGCCTTTTTGCTTCAGCTCCATGGGTGTTCTCCCTTCGTCGGTTCAGTGGGCCTGATGAGGGGTGAGTGCTGAGGACTGAGGACTGAGTGATGAGTGATGAGTCCTCAGTCCTCAGCAAAGCAGTAGGCTGTATGCTGTATGCAGCGAATCATCCGATGCTGTATTCTCCGCCTAC
>CAZWGY010000067.1:10908-14154 GCA_964633575.1 uncultured Desulfobacteraceae bacterium | reverse complement strand
GGACCAGCTTTCCGGTGAGGTTCTCGTTGACGGGGTGCGTGTGGCGGTATCGGCTGTCGGGTGGATGTAAATGGACGAACAGCAGTACCCGGAACGCGGAAAAATGATCCCGATTTCCATGGGCAACGGAGACGAAAACGCCGCTTTCACCGGCCTTGATCATCGTTTGGCCGGAATCGCACCGGCCGAAACGACGATCAAGCCAAAACCGGGAATTCCGGAGCCAAGCTCCGCGCCACCCTCCTGGCCAACATAAGGGAAAAAAGGTCAAATATGGCGTCGAGTCGATATGCATCGGCGGCGGCATGGGCTCAGCCGCCCTGTTCGAGCTCCGTGAATGATATCGATCCCTGATCAGGGGTTACAAATTTCGGGGGTCAGCATAATACCATCCATCGCCAAGCCCGGAGGGGCCGGCCGTTTAATCGGGCGGCCCCTTCACTCTTAATTAGCATCAACATCCAGTAATCATTTGATTTTATCAGTTACCTACAAATTTTGTACGTCAATTTCCAACCGGATTTGAAGCGACAATTTTTGTAAAACAATTTAATATCAGCTATTACATATTTTGTAGATTTCAATTCTAACCAGGGATTACCGCTACTCTGAAGAATGGTTTTCTAATTGGATCAACTCTGCTTTGAGCTTTAGAATCAGCCATATCCAACATTTTCCGATCTTTTAGCCTCACAAACAGGAATTTGGCATGTCGATTGCTTTATGGTGCTCGGGAGGTAATCCCTTCTTTGGGGTGGGGAAGGCGGAAGGCAACCAATGTCCGATGAATTTGATTTGTTTATTCTAACATTCAAAAAAGGAGTACTAAAATGAAAAAGCTATCAATCAGTTTGTCCATCGTGATCGGTATCGGAGTCTTCTTATGCAGCACTGCTTATTCTCTTCCAACACTTCAGTTAGATATTGAAGGGGGTACTTACATTGGCAATGGTGACGACACTGTATATGCTGAAAGTGATTCCTTTACTTTGTATGCCTTGCTCAATGTAGAAGATCTGGATTCGGATTTCCCTTACTACCTTTCAGCTGCACTCGTTCCCAAGGATTCAGACGGTGGTGACTATGGTTCCTTTACCCTGAACGGCCAAAGCATAGATGTAACTAATGACATGACATACGGTACTCCTGATCCTCTGTCACCTCACGGTATTTTCCCAACGTACTATTATGAATATGCGTTTACCTTTCAGGCCGACAACAAGGCAAATGCATACAATATGGAGCCGGGTGATGATCATGATGACTTCTCAGTTTATGATGGAACTGGTGATTACCTGTATTACGCTGCCTTTAGCTTAGACACCAGTGAAATGAAAGACGGTTGGGCCTTGCATTTTGATCTTTATTCTGCTGATGAAAATGCTCCTTACTCCCATGACGCCCAGAGCTTGGATGTTCATCATGCCCCCGTCCCCGAACCAGCCACCATGCTTCTGCTGGGATCCGGTCTTCTGGGGTCCGCCGCATTGTCCAGACGTCGCCGGAAACAGGGGTGATGAGGGGGGCTTTCTAACCGTCGCTTAATTCTCACCCACCCCGTTTAGGGAGCATCGGTTCTATCCGGTGCTCCCTTTTTCTTTTTTCCGCCCTGACTCCACCGACTACCGTTTATCGCCCCGAAGCTCGGCCACCCGCCTGTGTAACCCTTCGGCGGTCACCGCATCCGGTGCCACCGGCTCCCCCACCACCAGCTCCAGCCGGGACCAGAACCGACGAGGCCGCCGCTTCAAAGCGGGTCCCCCTTTGTGGCTGAAAAACGATCCCCACAGCCCCCGCAACGCCATGGGGATCACCGGCACCGGATTCCGCCGGACGACCTTTTCAATTCCGGGCTTAAACGTGTCTATCTTCCCGTCTTTGGTCAGCTTTCCTTCGGGAAAAAGGCAGACCAGCTCGCCGGCGTCCAGAGCCTCGCCGATGGCTTCGAAAGCTTTGGCATAGGCTTCGGGATTCTGCTTTTTGGACGCGATGGGAATGGCTTTCCCGGTTTTGAAGATGAAGTGAATCACCGGCAGGCGATAGATGGGCTCATAGACCACAAACCGGATCGGCCTCCGGCAGGCTCCGCCGATGATCAGCCCGTCAACGTAGCTTACATGGTTGGAGACCAGGACGGCCGGTCCCGTTTCCGGAATCCGGTCGAGCCCCTCGTGCCGAACCCGATACATGACGTGGGTGAGCATCCAGATGAGAAACCGCATGGCGAACTCGGGGACCACCGAATAGATGTAGGCCGCCACCGCAATGTTGGCCAGGGCCAGGACCAGAAAAAACTGGGAGACCGTCAGCTTCGCCACGCCCAAGAGGAGAATGGCCACGACGGTCGAAAGGACCATGAGCATGGCGTTTAAGATGTTGTTGGCGGCGATCACCCGGGCCCTGTATTCCGGCTCCGTCCGCATCTGGACAAAGGCAAAGAGCGGGACGATGTAAAGTCCGCCGAAGACCCCGATGAGGACGAGGTCGGCGAGGACCCGGAAACTGCCGTCGGTCGCCAGAAAACCGCTCACGCCCATCAAAGTGTCCACGGTTGGCGTCTCGTAGGCCAGAAAAAGGTCGATCCCAAAAAGGCTTAACCCGAGGGAGCCCAGGGGCACCAGTCCCAGCTCCACCTTCCGGCCCGACAGCTTTTCGCAGAGGAGTGAGCCCCCGCCGATCCCCACCGAAAACATGGTCAACAGGAGGGTGACCACCCCCTCGTTTCCCCGGAGGACGTCCCGGGTGAAATTGGGGATCTGGGTGAGATACGCCATGCCGAGGAACCAGAACCAGGAGATCCCGAGAATCGACAGAAAGACCGAATGGACCCGCCGGCCGAACTGGATGGTCTTCCAGGTCTCTTTTAAAGGGTTCAGGCTGATCCGGAGGTCCGGGGTCAACGAGGGGGCCGGGGGAATCCAGCCGGCCGCCAGCCGGCCCAGAACGGCGATGGCGCAGACCGCCACCCCGATCCAGGCCATCCCTCCTTCCAGTTGGACCAGGATCCCCCCAACCATGGTCCCCAGGAGAATCGAAACGAAAGTCCCCATCTCGACCATGGCATTTCCCCCCACCAGCTCTCTCGGCGCCAGGTGCTGAGGAATGATGCTGTACTTAACCGGCCCGAAAAAGGTTGATTGGGTTCCCATGAGGAAGAGCAACAGCAGAAGGCCGTAAACGTTGCCCATCATAAAGGCGGCCGCCGCGCCCCCCATGATGCAGATCTCCATCAGCTTGACGATCCGG
>CAZWGY010000067.1:0-10808 GCA_964633575.1 uncultured Desulfobacteraceae bacterium | reverse complement strand
AAAGGCGGCCGCCGCGCCCCCCATGATGCAGATCTCCATCAGCTTGACGATCCGGATGATCCGGGCCTTGTCGTATTTGTCGGCAAGCTGGCCGGCGGTGGCGGAAAAGAGGAAAAACGGGAGGATAAAGAGGCCGGCGGCCACGTTGACCAGGGTATGGGAATCGACTCCGAGGGCATCGCTCGCCTGGAAAGCGATGACGATAATCAGGGCGTTTCGGAAGACATTGTCATTAAACGCCCCCAGAAACTGGGTCCAGAAAAACGGGGCAAACCGCCGGGTGGCCAGCAGGGCAAACTGGCTCCGTCCGCGATCATCGGTGTCCTCAAGATGGATTTCCGTCACGGGCTATCCCCTTTCTTCGAATGTCGGCATCCCCCGGCCGTTACCCGCCGATTTCCGCTGATGCCACTGTTGGATGTATTTTTTCACGGTCCGCCGGTCGAGTCCGCTTAACCGGGCGGCCGCCTCATAGGTTCCGGCTCGCCGATAGAGCCGGGCGCAATATCCTTCGAGGAATCCCTGGGCGTCTATCCCCCGGTCCGCCGCCCCATCGAAGAGCCGGTCCAGAAGGTCCTCCGCCTCGGGTCCGCCGTCCCCTTCATAGGTCCGTTTGAGCAAGACCCGCCGGACGCATTGCTCCAGCTCCCGGACATTCCCGGGCCAGGAGTAGTCCGGGCCCAACCGGCCGTCGATCACCTCCCGGACCATCCCGGCCAGCTCGGCGGACGGCTCCCCCACGATCCGGGCCATGGTGTGAGCGATGAGGTCGTCGAGCTCCGCCGGGGCCTCCCGAATCCGCTCGGCCAGGGGCGGCACCCGGATAACGTCGGAGCAGAGCCGATAGTAGAAATCATCCCGAAACCGGCCCTCCTGGCGGAGCTGTTCCACTGATTGATTGGTGGCGGCAATGACCCGGCCCTGAAACCGGCGCCGCTCGTGCCCGCCCACCGGGGTGAAGGCCCGTTCCTGGAGGACCCCGAGGAGCTTGATCTGGACCGGGATGCTGACCTCGCCGATCTCGTCGAGGAGAATGGCGCCATGAGGGCTGCATCGCTGAAAAACCCCCCGGTAGTCCTCCATGGCCCCGGTGAACGCGCCTTTCCGATGCCCGAAAAGCTCCGACTCGATGAGGGTCTCCGGAAACTGGGAGAGGTTCAGGGAGATAAAGGAGCGGACAAAGCTTTCGGCAAAGGCGCCGCGCTTGGGGTCGAACGGAATGAAGCCCGACCGGCCGATGGCCGCCGCCGCTGTCCCCTTCCCGGTGCCGGTGGAGCCGAGGATGAGCGTCGAAAAATCCTCCATCCGGTTCCAGAGGTGGGCGTTGTAGAGCCCGATGTCATGGGTGAAGACGTTGTTCCAGAGGTCCCGGCGGAGCCGCTTCATACAGGGGCTCCGCCCCACCAGGCCCCGGTCGATGAAATAGAAGGCTCGCCGGATCTGAAAGCAGAGGGCGAAATACCGCCGGGCCGCCGCCGGATCGAAACCCCGGCTCCGAAGCAATGTCAGGGCCTCGTCGGCAAACGGAATCCGGACGGCGGTATCCCCGGCCGCCACCTGGTCGGGGATGACCTCGTCGAACCGGTCCAGGTACTGGTGGAAGAAATCAAATAGAAAGGCGTTTTCCAGAAGATCCCGATCCGGGCCGGCACAGCCCCGGATCGACGTCCGGCCGCTCGCCTCCAGCTTCCGGATTCGGTCGTGGACCACTTCGGTGACCCGCTTCACCCGATCTGCATCCGCCACCGTCGAAGGCTGTCCGGTGATTTGCAAATCCAATGCCACCCGTTCGTCGCTGAACGGGTTGGCAAATGTCGCGGCCCGGACGAGGGAGAAAAACTCCCGCTCATCCCCGCTCAGATGCCGTTTTGTTGCCATAAGCCCCCCGTTGCCCCCGCCGTCCATTTTGTTATCACCGGCTCCATCCATACACTCCCCGGCGTCCCCGCACAACCGGAAACGGGCCGTGACACGATTTTGTCATACATCAGATGCACAAGTACCTGGCATTATATGTCCACAAACGGCATCGCATAACCGTCCGGCCGGACCCCGATCCGCGATACAAACCCCTATTTTACAAACGGTTACATGCCAATCCGGATAGATGGCACGGATGTTGATATATCCATTACCGACTGAACGTTTGATTTTAATCGACCCCAACCCATAAGGAGGATCTCATGAACATCTCGTTTCGAACACTACTTCTGGCCACCGTCAGCATCGCCCTCATCGGCTTGTCCGCGTCAACCGGCCGAGCCGCCGGGCTTCTGAAGCCCGTCAACGGCGGAGACGCCGATGCCGTTCAGATGAAGTCTCACCATGTCAATGTCACCCTCAACAACGGATTCGCCCGGACCGAGGTGGACCAGATCTTCGTCAACATCGGCAGCCGGGACCTTGAAGCCACCTACACCTTTCCCCTTCCCCGCCAGGCCAGCCTTTCCGAGGTGAGCCTCTGGATCGACGGGCGGGAGGTCGTCGGCGAGGTCCTCGAAGCGGCACAGGCCCGCCAGACCTACGAGGACCAGAAGGCCCGGGGCAACGAGACCGCCCTGGCCGAAAAAGACGATTACAAGGCATTCAATCTCAAGGTTTACCCGGTCCGGGCCGGCGGCGAGACCCGGGTCCGGCTCGTCTATTACCAGCCGGTGGAAATCGACCTCAACGTGGGCCGGTACGTCTATCCACTTGAGGAAGGCGGCGTCGATGAAAACCGGATCGCCTTCTGGTCGGTGGATGATACCGTCCGGGAGTCCTTTTCCTTCCACCTGACCCTCAAGTCGGCCTTTCCGGTGAAAGACCTCAGGATGCCCGGCTACGACACCGAAGCGGTGATCACCCGGTCGGCCGACGCGGCTGATGACGACGGCGAGGCCGGGCCGGGGATCGGCGAGGTCCATGACGTGGCCCTCGACTTTCCCGAGGGCTCGGGGCGGCTTTCCCGGGACCTGGTGTTCTACTATCGCCTGGCCGATGACGTTCCGGCCCGGGTGGAGCTGATCCCTTATCGGCCAAATCCTGAGTTTCCGGGGACCTTCATGCTGGTGGTCACCCCCGGCGCATCCCTGGCGCCCATCTCCGAGGGGACCGACTGGACCTTTGTGCTCGACGTTTCCGGCAGCATGAGAGGCCATAAGATCGCCACGTTGGCCGAAGGTGTCTGTCAGGTAATCGACAAGATGTCGCCGGCCGACCGGTTCCGGGTCGTGACCTTCAACAACTCGGCCCGGGACCTTACGGGCGGATATCTCCCGGCCACACCCGAAAACGTCCGAGGGGTCCTTGCCCAGGTGAAGTCCATCGGAGCCGGCGGCGGGACGGCCCTCCACGCGGGATTATCGCTCGGCTACAGCGCCCTCGACGCCGACCGGACCACCGGGATCATCCTGGTCACTGACGGCGTGGCCAACGTCGGCCCCCATCAGCACGCCGACCTGCTCCAACTCCAGCGCCGGCACGACGTCCGCCTCTTCACCTTTGTCATCGGCAACGGCGCCAACCGGCCGCTCCTCAACCGGCTGGCCAGGGATTCGGGCGGGTTCGCCATGAACATCTCCACCTCCGACGACATCATCGGCCGGATCATCCAGGCCAAAGCCAAGGTCTTAAACGAATGCCTCTATGGCGCGACCTTGAGCGTCCGGGGGGAGGCGGTCCGGGACCTTACTCCATCAACCATCGGCAACCTTTACATGGGCCAGCAGCTCGTGCTGTTCGGCCGATACGACACTCCGGGAGAGGTCGAGATCGCCCTGAGCGGCCGGATCTCCGGGGAATCGAAGACCTGGGCGACCCGGGCGACACTCCCGGCCGTGGATGACCTGAACCCGGAGATCGAACGGCTCTGGGCCCTGTCAGCCATCTCGGAAATCACCGAGGCCATCCGGGAAAACGGCGAGACCCCGGCGCTCCGAGATGCGGTGGTGGCCCTCGGAACCGAGTATTCGCTGGTCACCGACTATACATCCATGGTGGTGCTCCGGGAAACCGAGATGGAGACCATGGGGATAGACCAGCGGAACGCCGATCGGGTCGCCCGGGAACGCGCCGCCCGGACCGCCCGCGAATCAGCTCCGGTTCAGAATTACCGGGTGGACACCGGCCCGGCCGCGGTGAACGAAACGGCTGACAGGGCTGAAACGACCGACCCGACGGCCGAAGCGCCCAAGCAGGCTTCGAAAGGCGGGATGTTCGGCGGAACCAGTGCCCCTTCCATCGGCGGGGGACCGGTGGGCCCCCTGTTCGTGGCGGTGGCTTACTGGCTCCGACGCCGAAAGACACGCCGGTAAATCGATCCATAGGCATTCAACCCATGATGCCGGCGCTCCGCTTGAGGGGTGCCGGCACCCCCGTCAGGAGGGCCGCCATGAACGCAACCGCCGCTTCAATCACCCCATCGTTGACCGGGTTCAACCGGCTTTTCCAGGCTCCCCTGGACCTGGTCGCCTTCGGGCTGCTGCTGATCCTCGGCAGCGCTCACCTGGTGGGAGTTCCAACGCACAACGCCCTTGTCTTCCTGCCGACGGCCGTCGCCGACGGTCAGTGGTGGCGGCTTTTCACCTACCCCTTTGTCCACGCCTCGCTCTATCACCTGGCACTGGACGCCGGCGCCTTCTTTCTCCTCTACACCGGCCTGTCCGACCGGCGGACGGGCCGAAGGCTCATCTCGCTGATGATCTGCAATGCGTTCAGCCTGGGGACGGTGGTCCTGACGACCCCGGCGGTGGAGACCCTCGGCCTCTGCGGGCTCTCCGGGGTGGGTCACGGACTGATGGCCCTGTCGGCCCTGGAGATGGCCGCATCGGACCGGGGTCGGGATGACCGGCGGATCGGGGTCGTCTGTCTGACTTTGACCGTCACCAAGAGCATCTACGAAGCGGTCACCGGCAATGTCTTCTTTGACTTCGGCCTTTGCGGCACTCCTCTGGCCCTCAGCCACGCGGGAGGCGTCCTCGGGGGGATCGCCGCCTGGCTGATCTGGCGCGGGATCGACCGGCACGGCATCCATTCGGATGATTGATTCCGAACATTTCCATGGCATAGGGCATAATCATGCAAAATGCCATGGAAGCACGTATAATCTTAATTTTCGAGCTATTAACCCCAAACCTTCCTCTGACGCCATGGCGTTTACCATAATTCGGGCGGGCTTACCGGCCCGCCCCTGACCTCGCCCATCCGGACCGTATCCAGATATCCCCATCCGCCTGTCACGACTTCCGGCTTTTTTTCCATCGATCAAATGCCAAAGGCATATTCTTTGCTTATCTAAGAATTCGACGTCATCCGTGCCGGATGGAACGACGTTTGCCGTTGACTTCCCCCTCAACTTGTGTTTGACTGGCGGTACTTAGTTGAATCAATTGGGACTTTATCCCCAGACGACCTCTCAGCCAATGGGTCAAGGCATTATGGGCGATTCAGCCAAATCCAAATCATCCGCATCCCGAGGCCCCGGTCCCGACAACCGGAAGGCCCAGGCCGCCCGGGGAATCGCGGCCGCCCTCAACACGGCGGTCAAGAGCTACTCCCTCTATTCCGCATCCCACGAGGTCACCCAGAAGTCCCTGGACGCTCTCAAAACGCGGATCGACACGTTCACCCAGCGGGAGGGGCCCTTGCGGTTTACCGTTGAGTCCCGCCGGCTGCTGGCCGGGGACGCCGCCGTTCACCAGGACGCAACGGAGACCGACGGCCTGGCCGGCCGGCTCCACCGGGACGGAATCGAGTGGCTCGAAATGGCCCCGGGGGTCGAGCTCAAGGAGATCACCGGGCTGATCGAGATTCTCCACCAGTACCGGATTCTGGCTCCCGAAAGCGAGGGCGACATCGTCACCGCGCTCTGGGAAGCCAATTTCCCCAACATCCGTTATAATGCCCGCGAGATCACCTGGGAGGCCGAGCCGGTAATGGATTTCAGCCTTCCCAGGCCGGGTGGAGGTGCCGGGGCGGCCCTGGCCGAAGTTACCACGGCGGCGGAGACCGACGTGAAGGCGGGGGGCGGTGCCCCGCCGCCGGAGCCAATTCCCCCGAGTATCGCCTCCGTGCCCCTCGACAACCCCCTCTGGCAGCTCACCGACGACGAGCGGCGGACCCTGCGGGAAATGGTCTATCACGCGGAAAACCTGGATGACACCGACTCCGTGCTGGATGTCCTGATGATCATCCTCCGGCAGCAGAGCGAGGCGGGGGATGCCTCGGATGGCGGCGAGGGGGATGTGAACGCCATTCTCGACTATCTCAAGGATGAATTTCAAACCACTCTTGAAAACGGGGAGTTCCGGATCGCCTTCCGGCTGTTGAAAAGTCTTCACGAAATCCATCAGGCCCATCAGGCGGATGCCCCTCACGTCTCCTCCGCCTTCAACGATTTCTTTGTTGACATCTCCGGCCCGGAGGTCCTTGATACTTTCAACGCCTACTGGTCCCGGATCGAGAGCCTCGACCCCGCCCGGATGAAAGCCTTTCAGCGGTATTTGATGATGTTCCACCCGGTGGCGATTCTATCCTTCGGGCCCATGCTCCTCAAGGTTTCCTCCCAACGGACCCAGCGTCTGCTTATGGAGATCATCGCAACGCTGGCCAACCGGGACCTCGAACCGTTGCTGCGGCTCATCGAAACATCCGACGAGGTGGTGATCCTGAAAATCATCGAGCTGTTGCGGCATCTCAAGGCCAAGAAGTTCACCCAGGTTCTCCTCAAACTCACCCGACACGCATCCGCCAATGTCCGGAAGGCGGCCCTGAAGGTGCTCCTGGCCCGGATGCCCAATGCCATCCAGGGCCTCTTCCCCCTGCTGGATGACCCCGACGAGGCCGTCCGCTGGATGTTTCTCAGCCATCTCGGCCGTCAAAAGGACACCCTGGCCGAAAGCCTTCTCCTGGATTATCTGGAAGAGGGGTCTTTCACCATCAAGGGGGACAGCCACCTCCGGGCCTGCTACCGGACCTTGGGCCGATGCGGTTCGGACCATTCCCTCAACTTTCTCCAGGGCATTCTCTTTGCCCCGGACAACGGGGATCGATTCGGGGTGGATGGGGCGGTGCATCGGACCGGGGCGGCTTTGGGCCTGGCCGCCATGGGGACGGACCCGGCCCGTCAAACACTCCGGAAGGCATCCAAGAGTAACGTCGCCGGAATCCGGAAGGCGGCCGAAACGGCACTGGAGCGAAAGCCATGACATCCGATGCGCCCGATACCGGCCTTCGCGGTCCGGCAAAGGCCCGTGAGGCGGTGATCCGATCCCTGTTCGGCCTCTGCCAGGCGGTCAAAATCCATCAGGCCAACAACCAGGTGGTTCAGCGCGCGGCCCGGTCCCTGAGCCGGGACCTGGCCCGGCTGATCCAGTCGGCCGGTGACGTCACCATCCAGGTCGATTCCCGACGAATCTACGTCCAGGAAAAGCGGCTGGCCTTCCGCCCCGAAACGGTGAGCCTGTTCGACGGCTTTATCGACTACCTCGACCGGCGGGGCATCGGGGGCCTGAAATTCCAGCCGGCCGTGGTCAAAGCTCCGCCCGGCACGCTTGTCCTGTTTGCCAACATCCTCAACCGGTCCGAGGGCCATGACCCGCCCCTGCCCTGGGTTGCCGACCGCCTGACATCCAAGGGCATATCCTGGGCTGAAGTGACCGCTCCGGTGGCGGGCGAAAGCGAGCCATCCGCCGGCGATCCGGCGTCCCGGAAAAAAAAGGGGTTGAAGTCTTATGCCCACGTCCTGGGATCGGTCCAGGAAATCGCCGGCAAGCTTTCCTCCGACCAGCCGGCCGGCCTGAGCCGTTCCCGCCGGGTGGTCCAGAACATGGTCGATCTCATCATGGAAGACGCGCCCCTCTTCCGGGCACTGTCCACCATCCGGTTCTACGACGACTACACCTACGGCCATTCGGTAAACGTGGCGATCCTGGCCATGTGCATCGGCAAGCGGATTCTGTTGTCGAAGAAATCCCTGGAGAGCCTGGGGCTCTGCGGCCTCCTCCACGACCTCGGGAAAATCGAGATTCCCAAGTCGATCCTGAATAAGCCCGGCAAGCTCACCGACGCCGAATTCGACGTGATGAAGCGTCACTCCATCAACAGCGTCCGCCTCATCGTCAAAATCCAGGCATCCCGGAACCAGAAGGCCGATATTCTCCTGGCCCCGTTCGAGCATCATCTTAAATATGATCTGTCCGGCTATCCCCGGACCGACCGGAAAGAATCCCTGAGCCTCTTCGGCCGGATACTGGCCATTGCCGACGTTTACGACGCCATCACCTCCCCGCGAATCTACCGTCCCATGGTGATCCCGCCCGACCGGGCTCTGGGCCTGATGTGGAACGGGGCCGGCAAGGACTTCGACCCCATTTTGCTCAAGGTCTTCATCAACATGATCGGCTTTTACCCCATCGGCACCCTGCTCGTCCTCGACAACCGAAAGGCCGGGCTGGTCTGCGAGACGCCGGAGGGCGGGCCCGAGGCCGAGCCCACCCGGCCCTGGGTGATTCTGGTTGAACGAGACGGCAAAGATGGCTATAAAGGGGGCAGACGGGTCAACCTGTCGGAGACGGACCCCAAGACCGGCAAGCACCGGCGGCGGATCGTCAATAGCCTAAACGCCGTGGACCTCGGCATTCAGCCCATGGACATTCTCTTTTCGTGATTTACGCCCCGATTTTCAGTCCCTCTGCCATATTGAAACGGACGGCGGTCTTTTTGACCGTCACTGGGATCGTGCTCATCCTGATGGCCACCCCCGTTGCGTCCGATGCCGAGCCGCCACCGGGCAAGTACCCCCGGTTTCAGACCGGGCGGGCATCCTTTTACGCCGATCGCTTCCAGAACCGGAAGACCGCCAGCGGCGAACGCTACGACCGGCATCAACTCACGGCGGCCCACCGCACCTACCCGTTCGGAACCCGGGTCCGGGTGGTCCGCCCCGACACCGGCCGTTCGGTGGTCGTTCGGATCAACGACCGGGGGCCGAAATCCCCCGACCGGATCATCGACCTCTCCCGAAAGGCAGCAGAGGTGTTGGGACTGTCAGAACGCGGGGTGGTCAAGGTCCGGCTGGAGGTGTTGACGCTTGGAGGGGAGTCATGACGGAGCCGCCGAAAACCCGGATCGCGGACCGTCTGGCGACCCTGGCCCACATCGAATCGGTCTATGACCGGTTTGTCGAGCCCGATGACCTGGCCTGCGAGCGGGGGTGCCCCGCCTGCTGCACTCGCAACGTCACCCTGACCACCCTCGAGGCACTCCGGATCGCCGAGCGGTTAGCCGACGGCCTTCCCCCCGACGGGTTCTCCCGGATCTCGGCGGCCCTGGACAAGCGCCGGTTCCAGCCCCGGACCACGGGCAACGGGATTGCCGCGGCCTGCCTGTCCGGCGGCGAGGTGCCGGCGGAAGACGACGCGGACCCGGCCTGGGGGCCATGCCCGCTCCTGACCGACGATGAATGCCCCATCTATCCGGTCCGGCCCTTCGGGTGCCGCTGCTTTGTCTCGACGGTCCGCTGCGGCTCGGCCGGCCATGCGGAAGTCCCGCCCTTTATCGTCACCGTCAACAACGTCTTTCTGCAATACATCGAGCACATCGACGCCGGCGGCGGGACCGGGAACCTTACCGATCTGTTGGCCTGTTTTGAATCCGAAAAGGTCCGGGCCGCCTACCGGGAGGGGAGCCTCCGGCCGCTCCCCGAACCGCTGGTGGTCAACCGGCCGGTGCCCGCGCTGATGATCCCCCCAAGGCACCGGGCCCGCATCCGCCCGATTCTCGAAGCCCTGGCCGCGCCGATCACCGATTCCCTCTGAGGCTCAGAGCCCCAGGAGCTTCCGGGCGTTTCGGCCGCAAATAGCCGCCTTCTGGGCCGATGTCAATCCCGCCTTTTCCATATCCTTGAAATACCGGCCGGGCCGAATGAGCGGATAGTCGCTGCCGAAAAGGACCCGATCCTCTCCGGCAAGCTGGAGGGCGAGGGAATAGATCTCGATGTCGTAGAGGTAGGGGGAAGCGGCGGTGTCGTAATAGATATTGGCCAGCCGCTCTTTGACCTCCCGCTTCATCAGGTTGAAGAAGAATATTCCGCCGCCCCAGTGGGCCAGGATGATCCGGTTTTTGGGAAACCGGCGGGCCAGGCCGTAAATCTGGCCGGGGGTCAGAGGAGTCTTGCCCGGATAAAAGTGGCCCACCGGCTCGTTGGTGTGGATCATCACCGGGCGGTTGGCCCGCCGGCAGATCTCCATGACCGGAGCCAGACGGTCCAGAGCCGCATCGTCGATCCCGGACCGGTAAAACGCCAGCTCGCCGACGCCGGACAGCCCCGCCTCGAGACACCGGGCCGCCTCATCGGCGGCCCCCGGGCTCATGACGTCAAAACAGGCAAACCCCACCAGGCGGCCCGGAAACCGGGACACCGCCTCGATAACGTAATCGTTGTGCCGGCGGCTCGTCTCGAGGTCACCCCAGGGAAAGCCGAAAACCACCGACACCGATACCCCGGCCTCGTCCATGGCCGCGATCAGGTCGGCCGCGCCCACCAGCCGGGATTTGGGGGACTCGTAGAGTAGCTTGAAAGCGGGCTCCGTGGGAAAGTAGATCTCCCGGCCATCGCGGACCGGCTTCGGAAAAATGTGGGTGTGGCAGTCGATGATCATGGGAGCCTCCGTGAGACGGATTGGTGATTGGTGATTGGTGATTGGTGATAGGTGATGGGTAATGGGTAATGGGTAATGGGTGATGGGTGATAGGTGATGGGTAATGGGTGATGGGTGATTGGTGATGGGTGATAGGTGATAGGTGATAGGTGATAGGTGATAGGTGAT
>CAZWGY010000066.1:9383-14297 GCA_964633575.1 uncultured Desulfobacteraceae bacterium | reverse complement strand
GTGCTGCCCTTGCCGGGTTCGCTTTCCACGTCGATGGTTCCGCCCATCAGATCGACGAGGTGACGGCTGATGGCCAGGCCCAGCCCGGTGCCGCCGAAGCGCCGGGTGATGGAGCCGTCGGCCTGGGAAAAGGGGGTAAACAGTCGGCTGATTTGCTCCGTGCTCATGCCGATGCCCGTGTCGATCACCTGGCAGTGGAGCCGGACCCGGGTGTCATCCCGGTCATCCGGGAGATGGGTCATCCGGATGACGATCTGTCCGGTTTCCGTAAATTTGACGGCGTTGTTGGCCAGATTGGTCAGAACCTGTCCCAGGCGGAGAGGGTCGCCCACGAGGTTTCTGGGGACCTCCGGCTTGATATCCAGGAGGAGCTCCAAGCCTTTTTCCTCGGTTTTCACGGCAAGTCCGAAGACAACCTGGTCGATGATGTCATCGAGGTCAAAGGCGATGGATTCCATGACTACCTTGCCCGCCTCGATTTTCGAGAAATCCAGGATGTCGTTGAGGATGCCGAGGAGAGTGGTTCCCGAGGCATTGATTTTCTTGAAATAGTCCCTCAGCTTGGGGGGCATCTTGTGTCGAAGGGCCAGCTCCGAGAGCCCGATGACCCCGTTCATGGGGGTCCGGATCTCATGGCTCATGGCGGCCAGGAATTCGCTCTTGGCCCGGTTTGCGGATTCCGCCGCGATCTTGGCGTCCTTGAGATCTGATTCAATCCGCTGCCTGGCCGCAATTTCCGCCTCGAGGGTCCGGGTGCGTTCGGCCACCCGCGCTTCGAGGTTTTCGATAGATTCCCGAAGCCGGCCCGTCATCTGATTGAACGCGGTAGCCATGAAGCCGATTTCGTCATCCGTGAAGACCGGCGCCTGCTGGGTCAGATCGCCGCCGGCCACTTTCATGGCGGTGTCCGCGACGGCCAGGACCGGTTTGGCGATCCGTCGGGCCAGGAGATAGACGCCCACCGCCAGGAGCCCCGCGATGAGCGCGCCGATGAGAAAGACCATTCCCGCCAGACGATTTGCCAGGGCGAAGGCTTCGTCCCGACCCATCTCCGCCGCCAGGACCACCTCATGCTCGTTCAGCCACCGGTAAACGCCCACCACCGGTGTTCCGGCATAATTTGGGTAGAGCCCGGATGTATTCCGGCCTTCCAGAGCGGACCGGATGCCGTCTGAAACGGGGGTGGGGTCGAGCGACGGGCGGGCTCCCGGATCGGCCCGATGGTCATACCGGGTGTCCGAGATCAGATTGCCCCGGGAGTCGATGAGATAGGTTTCTCCGGTTTGGCCAAGCCCGGATCGCTCGGTGAACAGGCGGTTCATCTGAATCAGATTGAGATGGGCGGCCAGGACGCCGATCCGTCGCCCGTTCTGGTCGAACAGGGGGGTGGAGAGGGTAATGGTCAGCTTTCCGGAAACGGGGGAGACATAAGCGTTCTGGACATAAGTCATGGACCGTCCTTTGATAAAAAACGGCATTTCGGAACAGGACCGGCCCTTGTTGCGCTGTTGGGTGGAATAGATGATGGCGCCCCCGGAGCCGATAATGAAGAGCTCTTCGATGTTGTAGGTTCGGGAGGCGACGAAGGTCATGTAGTCTGATAGAATCCGGTAGGCGGTCCGGTATTCGGGGTCGGCCGGGTCGTGCCGGCCCAGGAGCCCGGCCTGGGTCCGGACTTCGGGCAGCCAGGCCAGGAAGGTGATATCCGTCCGCCGGTCTTCGATCCACCGGTTGAAGGCATCGGCCTTGAACGCCGCAATCGCTTCAAGACGGTCAAATACGGAAACCTTCAGGGCATCCGTGGCCCGGTTGTAAACCAGATATCCGGTCAGCCCCACGCTGATCAGGGAAAGGAAGAGGAAATAGCCGACCAGTTGGCCCATCAGGCTTTTTCGAAGGAATGGCATGGATGTTTATCCGCTTAAGGGGGCTGGACTATGGATCGTCGATCAGTATTGCTCCAGGGCGTCAAAATTGAATTCTCTGGCGGGTGTGGTCACGTCCAGATCAAAGCTGAAATGGTTCTCCGCCAGTCCGGCCAGGGTTCCATCCCGATGCAATTGGTCGATGATGTCGTTGACTTTCTGGATCAGGGGAACCGGATTGCCGCGCTGTTTTTTGTCAAACGCCGGGGCGATATAGGTGTAAAAAACGGGTTCGCCCAGGGGCTTGATCGGGATGCCGTCGGAGATGGCCGTGCTTCCCAGGAAAATGTCCGCGAGGACCGCGTCGATCTTGACGCCGTCGCCCGCCGCCAGCTCCCGGAAGACGTCGTTGAGGTTGTTGGGGTCATAGGCGATGATTCGGGGCGAGTCCACCTGATAATCAAGGGTCTGACCCGGCAGCGTGAGGGTGCCTTCGAGGTAGTACTCGAAGATGCAGCCGGCACAGGTCCCGATCGATTTACCGGAGAGGTCGCTCGCTTGATGATAACTGGTATTGTCCCGGTGGACGTAGAAAATGGACGGCTCGGCAATATAAGGGCGGGCGTAATACAGGGATTCCATCCGTTCAAGGGTGATGGAAACCGAGGCAATGGCGATGTCCCACCGGTCCGCCCATCTCCCGCCGATGATCTCGTACCAGGCCGGGGTGACAAAGCACGGTTCAACCCCGAGGCGCTTTGCGATCATCCGCGCCACATCGATATCATACCCGTGGAATTCAGCAGAGGTGTACTCATTGGAAAAGCACCGGGTGCCGGGTTTCCGCTCGGCGCCCCGGATAAGCTGGGAGCGCGGCTGGGACTCCGGATGGGTCGCCACGATGATCTTGCCGCGTTTGAGGATTTCCGAAAGCGTGTCCTTCGCGTCCGCCTCCGCTCCGAAGACCGGATGGATCAACGGAACCAGCGCCACCGCCAGTATCAAACATAAGCAACGGGATGCCGTCATGATGCCCCCTTTGATTGGAGTAATCGGCTAAGAAACGATGTGGTTGACCTGATCCCGGCCGTTTCTTTTGGATTTGAAAAGCATGTTGTCGGCCGCGTCGATGAGCTGCTCGATCGAAGCCCCTAAACCCGGGGCCAAGATGGTGGCTACCCCGACGCTGATGGTGACATAGGCCGCTGGTTCGGAATACTCGTGGGGAATCTTGAGATCGGCAACCGTCTGCCTCAGCTTTTCCGCCATAAGGCGGGCACCAGGGGCGTCGCCTTCCGCGAGGATAACGGCAAATTCCTCGCCACCGTACCGGCCGATAAAATCCGCCGGACGCTGGAGGGCCAGCTTAAGGGCTTCGGCAATCCGTTTCAGGCAGTCGTCTCCCCGGGCATGGCCGTAATTGTCATTGAACGGTTTGAAATGATCGATGTCAATCATAAGGAGGGACAGGGGCTTTGGATTCCGGACCGCCCGCCGCCATTCCAGCTCGATGGTCTCATCAAATTTCCGGCGGTTGTAAATGTTGGTCAGCCCGTCAATGGCGGCAAGGGTCTCCAACATATCGCTTTTCCGTTTCAAGTTCAGATGGGTGCTGACCCGGGCTTTGACCACAATGGGTTGAAACGGTTTGCTGATAAAATCCACGGCGCCAATGCCGAACGCCCGAGCTTCATCCAGCGCCTCGGACAGGGCCGTGATAAAGATAACTGGGATATTCCGGGTGATGTCGTTTTCTTTCAGCCGCCGGCAGACTTCATAGCCGTCCATCTCCGGCATGATGATATCCAAAAGAATCAGGTCCGGGGGATGCTTTTCAGCCATTTTCAGGCATTTTTCACCATCCCGGGCCGCGGCGACCTTATAATCGTCCTTGAATAATGAGACCAGGATGTCGAGGTTTTCCGTGCTGTCATCCACCACCAGGATTCTCTGTTTCTTGCCAAGCTCGTTCATGCACCTCCTTTCATTTTTTTTGCGCATCATCCTATAAAGTCTATTTCATAGAGCCCGGATATTGTCAAATCTTTTGGGGATGATTATAACCGTGATCTCGCATCCGGCTTTTGGTAGGATATTCGGGAGGCCTCAGCAAGGGAAAAAGTGCCACTAGTTGGGCTCCGAAAAAGGACCCAACGTAACCTTCGGACATGACGTGTGATTCCTATTTTAAACGGTTTTTCCAATAGTTAGGTTCACGCCTGAGATTCATGACGGCCAGAATGAAAATTTCATTATCGTGTTCGCTATAAATGACACCATACGGAAAACGGTTTGCCATACATCGTCTTATACCATTTTCTAAAATGGTCCATGCTTTCGGGTTGTAAATTATCCGATTTATAGCTGAGTGAATTTCTAAAGCAAAATTATATCCCATTCCAATCTGACAGGCTTCATAATAAGCAATTGAATTCTCCAATTCCAGCTCAGCTTCTGGGTGGAAAGTATATTTCATTTTCCAAACCGCTTCCAGATTCTATCGAAAACCTCCTCTCCCGGTATCCCCTTAACTTTTCCGCTTGTCATCTCTTCCAGTCGGCTTCTGGAAACCTCGATCCATTTCCGGTCAATTTCCGTGTCAATCGGGGTGATGCTTTGAATCAATGCGTCAATGACGGAAACGCGCTCTTCAATCGGCAAGTCCATCGCTTTATCTATAAGCTCTTCTTTTGATAGCATGATCATTCCTTTCATCAAGGTCATTCGAGGCGATGCGGTATAACCAATCCGGGGTCGGGCATCCATCCGATTCCGGCAGCGAAGACGTAGATAAATGCTTGGAAAGCAAGACGTTATTCTACCTCAACGCTCTTCAGGGCGGTTCCCCGGTTAGTCACGCCAGTGCGTGATTTAGCCCCCGGCGCCATGGCTGGATTTCAATCCCGGGCGCCGCTATTCTATCCCTTCGCCTTCACCTGAAACCGGCAGACCCGCTCGCCGGATGCCCAGCAATCGATCTCCCGGACGTCGAAAGGGCGGCCGGTGTAGGCTTCCAGGATGCCGGAGATGAAGCCTTCGTCGAAGTGGC
>CAZWGY010000066.1:0-9283 GCA_964633575.1 uncultured Desulfobacteraceae bacterium | reverse complement strand
GGGCGGCCGGTGTAGGCTTCCAGGATGCCGGAGATGAAGCCTTCGTCGAAGTGGCAGATGGTTTCGTGGCTCATGGGCAGGCCGGAGCAGTCGATGTCCTCGGCCACGCTGATGGACATGTCCAGGTTTTCGGCCACCACTTCCTCGACCCGCATGATACCGATCCGGTAGTCCTTGAGCTTTTGCTGGAGGTCGGCCACGAACTCGTTGATCTCCAGGTCCGGCCGGAGGGCGTTTTTGCAGAATTCCATCCCGGCTCGCCGGCCGGCTTCCTGGAAGATTTCGCCGGCGGTTTCGGGGTCCAGGCGGCGGATGAGGACATCCCGGAGGCTGTATTGCATGAGTCGATAGGCGGTGACGCTGGTCAGGTCGCCCAGGTTGGGGCGTCCGTCGGCGATGTCGCCCAGTTGGTCCCAGGAAAAGGTCAGCTCGTCTCGGTCTTCTTTAAACATCGGTGGATCACCTCCTGGATCGGTCCAGGATCCGGCAGAGGACCTGGCGCAGGTTGTCGTGGGATACGGGCTTGATGAGGATATCGTCGGCGCCGGCGGCCAGGAGGGTCTCCTGCTCCTCGTCGGCGTCGTCGGCGGTAAAGGCCAGCACGGGGAGGTGATGCCGGCTCGGGTCCCGGCGGATTTCCCGGATGGCGGTCACGCCGTCCATTTCCGGCATGTTTTTGTCCATGATCACGACGTCGAAATCGGCGCAATCGAGGCAGTCGATCCCCTGGCGGCCGTTTTCGGCTTCGGTGTGGACCATTCCGAGCTTTTCGAGCATGGTCTTTAAGACAAACCGGTTGACCGGGTTGTCATCGACCACCAGGGCATGGCATCCGGTGAGGTCGCAGTCGGCTTCCGGAGCCACGTATGATGCGCCGGCTTCGGCGAGAATCCGCCGGAGGGCGGGCGGGGTGATCGGTTTGGTGGCCACGAAGCTGAAGTAGTCGGGGGCGTCGCCGTCGCCGACCTTGTCGATGTGGGAGGTGCAGGCGATCAGCCGGAGCCGGCGGAGTCGGGGGTCGGACCGGATTCGGCGGGCCAGCTCGAACCCGTTGAGCTCGGGCATGTCGATGTCAAGCCAGGCCAGGGTGAACGGGTCCCGGCGGGCCTGGGCCGCCCGGAGCATTTCGATGGCCTTCCGGCTGTCCTGGCAGAGCTGGAACCGGACCTTTTGTCCGGTCAGAAGCCGCTCGATGATCTTGAGGGAATACGGATCGTCGTCCACCACCAGGATGTGGCAGTAACCCATGCAGGGGCCCGTCTCCTCCTCCGCCGTTTCCTCGCTCACGGAAAAGGGCAGGGTGAAGGAAAAGGTGCTTCCCCGGCCGACCTCGCTGTCCACCCGGAGTCCGCCGCCCATGAGCGAAACCAGCTCGGTGGCAATGGCCAGCCCGAGGCCGGTGCCGCCTCGCCGGGTCCGGTCGGTTCCGGCCTGGACAAAGGGAGTAAATATCTCCTCGATCTGGTCCCCGGGAATCCCCGGCCCGGTGTCCATGACGGCGAATTCGACGGCCACCGGGGCCCCGTCGGGATCGGGGGCTGATCGGGCCCGGAGGGTGATCCGGCCGGCTTCGGTAACTTTCGTGGCGTTGCCCACCAGGTTCAGGAGGACCTGCTCCAGCCGGCGCGGATCCCCGACAAGGCGATCGGGCAGGGTCTCATCGATCTCCAGCTCGAACCGGACGCCCTCGGCGAGCTTCGACTGGATCATCTCGGCGAGGTCCCCGCAGAGGAGACTCAGGGAAAAGGGGACCGCGTCGATCTCCATCCGGCGGTTTTCGAGCTTGGCCATGTCCAGGATGTTGTTGATAAGCCCGAGGATGGTGTCGCAGTTCCGCTTGATGATCTGGAGATGCTTCTTTTCCTTGACGCCGACGTTGCCGTCGAGAATGATGTCGGCGAACCCGAGGATGGCGCCCACCGGAGTCCGGATGTCGTGGGCCATGACGTTCAGATAGTGGTTTCGGATGTCGGCGAGCTTCCGGTAGCGCTCGCCTTCGGCCAGAAGCTGAGCCCGGGACTCGGCCAGGGCCTCGACCATGGCGTTAAAGGAGCGGGAGAAGTCTCCCATGAAGTCCACCCGCTGATTGAAGTCTCCCTGGGCGATCTGGCGGGTTTGCCAGGTGAGATGGCTGAGGCTCGACTGGAGCTGCTTGAAGGGGGATGCCAGAAAGTTGTCCCGGGGGAGGTCCACGTCGAGCCGGCCCAGGGAGAGCGGGACGATGCTCTCCTTGACCTCGCCGAGCTGGGTCCGGAGCTGGTTGACTTTTTCGGAAAGCTGCCGGATCTCGTCGTCGGGGTCGTCGGCCACCGGGATATGGTCGGGAATCTGGCCCTTGAGAAGGTAATGGACCACCGCGGTGATCCGGTCGATACGGTCGCGTTCCGTCCTGTCCATGGATTGAGGGGTACTCCTTGGCGAGACCCGCCGGGTGCCGGGGCACTCGGGGGTCGTCCGGGTTTCCGGCGAGTGGGTTACCGACGCCGGTTGACCGACACGGGGCGCTTCCCCTTACGGTCAACCGGCATCGTATGAAGCAAGGCGGGGCGTGTCAATGGGAAACCGGTTTCGTCGGTCAGGGGGTCTCCCGGTGCCCGCAGTCCCGGTTTGGGCAGACGTAAACGGTTCCCTCTTTTTTGGTGGTCTTTTCCACCAGGAAGGGGGCGTTGCAGGCGGGGCAGGGGCGGTCCACCGGCCGGTCCCAGGTGGCGTACCGGCACTCGGGAAACCGGCTGCACCCGTAAAAGACCCGGCCTCGTTTGGAGCGCCGCTCCACCAGCTCCCCGCCGCAGCCGGACTCGGGGCAGGTCACGCCGGTCCCCCGCCCGCCGTCCTGAGCCGAGAGGTTCTCGGTGTACTTGCATTCGGGAAAGCCGGTGCAGGCCAGAAAGTTCCCGTAGCGGCCCCGCTTGACCACCAGGGGCCGGCCGCATTTCTGGCAGACCTTGTCGGTCTGGGTCTCCGGCGGCGGCTCCACCGGCTGAACTCCCCCCTTTTCGTCCCGGACATAGTCCCGGGTGAAGCTGCAATCGGGGTAGCCGCTGCACGCCAGAAAGAGGCCGTTTCGCCCCATCTTGATGTGGAGCGGCTTGCCGCATTGAGGGCAGGTCAAATCCGTGGGCAAACCGTCTCGCTTCAGGCTGAGCATCCGGTCGTCGGCGGCGTCCAGGTTCTTTTTAAACGAATGGTAGAATCGGTCGAGAAGGGCGAGGTAGTCCTCGTCGTCGGATTCCACCCGGTCGAGGTCGTCTTCCATCTTGGCGGTGAAATCGACGTCGAGGATGTCCGGAAAGTTCTTCACCACCAGGTCGTTGACGATAAAGCCCAGCTCGCTGGGGCGGAAATAGCCCTTGAGCATCTCGACGTAGCCCTTATCCCGGATGGTCGAGAGGATGGCGGCGTAGGTGCTCGGCCGGCCGATCCCGTTTTCCTCGAGCTCCTTGACCAGGGTGGCCTCGGAGAACCTCGGGGGCGGCTGAGTGAAATGCTGCTTGGGCTCGTACTTGTTGACGATCAGCCGCTCGCCCTCCTTGAGCGCCGGGATGGGGGCCTTGTCGCCCTCCCCCTCGGTCTCCTGGCCGTAGAGGACCATGAAGCCGGGGAAGACCACCTTGGACCCGGCGGCGGTGAATTCGTAGTCGTCCACGGCCACCGTGACGGTGAGGGTTTCGATCTGGGCCGGGGCCATCTGGGATGCGGTGAACCGCCGCCAGATAAGGGTGTAGAGGGCCCGCTGGTCGGGGGTGAGGTGCCCGCCGATCTCCTCCGGGGTCCGGAGCACGGATGTAGGCCGGATGGCCTCGTGGGCGTCCTGGGCCTTTTTCCGGTTCTTGAAGGCCCGGGGCCTGGGGATGGCATAGTCATCCCCGAACCGCTCCCGGACCAGGGCGATGGCCTCGTTGGCCGCGTCGTCGGCGATCCGGGTGGAGTCGGTCCGCATGTAGGTGATCAGGCCCACCAGCTCGCCGGGACCCAGCTCGATCCCCTCGTAGAGCTGCTGAGCCACGGTCATGGTCTTTTTGGCGGAAAACTTCAGCTTCCGGATGGCATCCTGCTGGAGGGTGCTGGTGGTAAAGGGCGGAGCCGGGTTCCGCTTGGACTGCTTCCGGGCGACCTTCTTGACGTCGGCCGGCCGGCCGGAGAGTTCGGAGAGGATCGCGTTGGTGGTGGCCTCGTCGGGGATCTTGAGCTTTTTGCCCTTGTGACGGACCAGCTTGGCGGCAAAGGGCGGCGGTTCGGAGCCGGTCAGGTGAGCGGTGATGGACCAGTACTCCTCGGGAATAAAAGCCTGGATGGCCCGCTCGCGGTCGCAGATGATCCGGACGGCCACCGACTGGACCCGGCCGGCGGACAGGCCCCGCTTGACCTTCCGCCAGAGGAGCGGGGATATCTCATAGCCGACGATCCGGTCGAGTATCCGCCGGGCCTGCTGAGCCTCGTACTTGGATCGGTCCAGATCGTTGGGGGCGGCCATGGCCGCCTTGATCCCGTTGGGGGTGAGTTCGTGGAAGAGGACCCGGTGGAACCGGCGGCCCCGCTTTTTGAGGACTTCGGCGGTGTGCCAGGCAATGGCCTCTCCCTCACGGTCGGGGTCGGGGGCGAGGTAGATGTCGGTGGCCTCCCCGGCCGCCTTTTTAAGCTGGCTGATGATCTTCTGCTTGCCGGGGATCACCCGGTATTTGGGTTTGAACCCGTCTTCGATGTCGATCCCCATCTCCTTGGCCGGAAGGTCCTTGATATGGCCCACGGTGGCGGAGACGGCGAAATCGTTTCCTAAGTATTTTTGAATCGTGCGGACCTTGGTGGGGGACTCCACGACGACAAGGGGTTTGCTGCTCACGGATGATCTTTCCTCTTTTAGCGGATATTAAACCAGGTTATCGATTTTGATGGTAAAGCGTTTGCCCGGCTCCTGGTGAACCACCCCCTTGAGCTCGAGCTGGAGTAGAATTCCGGACAATTGAGCCGGAGGCATGGCCACCTGACGGACCAGGTCGTCAATGTGAATCGGGTCGGGTCCCAGGGCGTGGAACACCCGGGACTCGTCCGGGGTCATGGCCGGGAGGTTGTCGAGCATCCGCTCCCGTTCCGCCCGGGGGTCGGCTATCCGGCCCCGCATCGCGTGGGAAAGGAGTTCCAGGACGTCCCGGGCCGACTCCACCAGTTGGGCCCCCTGCTTGATAAGCCGGTGGGTGCCGGCGCTTTTGAAGGAGTGGATGTTGCCCGGAACGGCGAAGACCTCCCGGTCCTGCTCCAGCGCCAGCCGGGCGGTGATGAGCGAACCGCTTTTCGCGGTAGCCTCGACGACCACGGTCCCCAGACTGATCCCGCTGATGATCCGGTTTCGAATGGGAAACCGGTGGGGCTCCGGGGCCGATTCCAGGGGGAATTCCGAGACCACCGCCCCCGACCGGGCGATCCGGTGGTAGAGCTCGCGGTTTTCGTAAGGGTAGATCCGGTCCAGGCCGCTGCCGAGAACCGCCACGGTCCGGCCGCCCCGCTCGAGTGCCCCCTCGTGGGCGGCGGTGTCGATCCCCCGGGCCATCCCGGAAACCACCGTGATCCCGGCCTCGGCCAGATCCCCGGCCAGGCGCCGGGTGGTCTGGAGCCCGTACCGGCTGGCCTGGCGGGATCCCACCAGCGCCACGGCCCGGGAAACCCCGCCCAGGTCGCCGTAGGTGTAAAGGACCGGCGGCGGGTCCGGAATCTGGAGGAGCAACGGCGGGTAGTCCGGGTCGGTCTGGCAAAGAATCCGGAAGCCCAGGGCCGCGGCCTTGTCCAGCTCCCGCTCGAGACCGGCCGGGGTCCGGTGAGTTCGGATCGCCCCGGCCAGACGCGGGCTGATCCCATCCACCCGCAAGAGCTCCTGCTCCGGAGCCGCCAGAGCGGCCTCGGGCCCGCCGAACCGATCCACCAGACGCTTGAACCGGAGATTGCCGATGCCCGGCACGCTTTTCAGATCGAGCCAGGGAAGGACCGACGCCGCCTTCATGGATGTACGGGAAAGCGTAGCCTACCGTTTCCGGGCCACGGAATGCCATATCAGGAGAATGGGGCTGGCCACGTAGATGGACGAATAGGTCCCGATGAGGACGCCGACAATCAGGGCAAAGGAAAAGTCGTGGATGATCCCCCCGCCCAGGACGAAAAGCGCCAGCACCACCACCAGGGTGGTCACCGACGTGAGGATGGTCCGGTTAAGGGTCTCGTTGATGCTCCGGTTGATGGTTCGGTCCATGGTCTGACGCTGGTACTTCCTCAGGTTCTCCCGGATTCGGTCGAAGACGATGATCGTGTCGTTCAACGAGTACCCGATGATGGTCAGCAGAGCCGCGATGATCGGCAGGGAAAACTCCTTGCCGAAAATCGAAAAGATCCCCACCGTGATGGTCACGTCGTGGACCAGGGCCACGATGGCGCCCATGGCGTAACGTAGCTCCAGAAAGTAAAACAGGATCAGGGTGATCACCAGAGCCCCGACGATGAGGATCGGGATGGACACCTGGAACCGCGACAGGCCGTAAACCGCCAGGATCAGGCCGCCGGCCATGAGCCCGCTTTTCACCCACTGGAGCTCGAACCGGCCGGAGATGTAGATGGTGATGAACAACAGGGCGTAGAACATGGCGAACAGGGCCTTTTCCCGAAGGTCCTTGCCCACCTGGGGCCCCACCATCTCCACCCGCCGGATCTCCACGCTCCGGTTCGTGGCTTCGCTCAGGGCCGATTTCACTCCCTCGGTGAAAGCCTCGCCGGGCTCCTCGGACCGGTCCACGTGGATGAGGTATTCGTTGTCCGATGGCTCGCCGAAACGCTGGACCGTGGCGTCGCCCATGTTGACGGTCCCCAGGCCGGCTTTGATGGCGTTGACCTCGGTCGGGCCGTCGAGTTTAACCTGGATCACGGTGCCCCCGGCAAAGTCGATGCCGTATCTGGGGCCGCCGTGGATCACCAGGGAGACGATGGTGGTCAGGATCAATAGCGCGGAGACGATGTAAGCGATCCGCCGCTTGCCGATGAAGTTGATGTCGATATCCGGTTTGATGAACTGCATGGCTGATTCCTTATCTCGAATCGGTTCGAGCGGTTAGATGCTCAACTGCTTGATCTTGCGGCGGATCAGGAGATAGTCGAAGACCAGTCGGGATGCCACCAGCGCGGTGAACAGGCTGGAAATCACCCCCAGGCTCAGGGTCACGGCAAACCCCTTCACCGGCCCGGTGCCGAACTGGAAGAGGACCAGGGCCGCGATGAGGGTGGTGACGTTGGCGTCCAGGATGGTCAACGTCGCCCGGCTGAACCCGGCGTTGACGGCGGCATAGGGCGTCTTTCCGATCCGCATCTCCTCACGGATCCGCTCGAAGATCAAGACATTGGCATCCACGGCCATGCCGATGGTCAAGATGATCCCGGCGATGCCCGGCAGGGTCAGAGTCGCTCCGAACCCGGCCAGCCCTCCGGCGATGAGGAGAATGTTCAGGATCAGGGCTCCGTCGGCGATGAGCCCGGCGCCCTTGTAATAAACCGCCATGAAGATGAGCACGAAGATGCCGCCCACCACCATGGACATGAGGCCCTTGCGGATGGAGTCGGCCCCGAGGGACGGCCCCACGGTCCGCTCCTCCAGAATCTCCACGGGAGCCGGCAGGGCGCCGGCCCGGAGAACGATGGCCAGGTCCCGGGCCTCTTCGGTGGTAAACGACCCGGTGATCCGGGCCTCCCCGCCGGAGATCTTCTCCTGGATCACCGGAGCGGAATATACCCGGTTGTCCAAAACGATGGCCAACCGCTTTTTAACGTTCTCCTCGGTGATCCGCTCGAAGATCCGCGCCCCTTTCCGGTCGAACTTGATGGAGACATAAGGCTCGTTGAACTGGGAGTCGATCTGGACCCGGGCGTCGGTGAGGTAGGCTCCGGTGAGCATGGACCGCTTCCGGACGACGTAAGGGGTCTTGAGGGTCCGGTTGGTCTCCGGGTCGGTCCGGACCTGGTAGAGGAGCTCCGTGCCCGGCGGCGGCTGACCGTTTCGCTCCACCGCATCGGGGTCGGCGGTTTCGTCCAGGAGTTTAAATTCGAGCTGGGCGGTTTTGCCGATCAGGTCCTTGGCCCGCTTGGTGTCGCTGACCCCGGGAAGCTGGATGAGAATCCGCTGCTCCCCCTGGCGCCGGATGTCCGGCTCGTTGACCCCAAACTGGTCGATCCGGTTCCGGATGGTTTCGAGAGCCTGTGCCGAGGCGAGCGTTTTAATCTGTTCGGCCTCGTCGTCGGGGAGGTCGAGGGTCATCCGGAGAATATCGTCGGCCTCGGTCCGGGAGACCTGCCTGAGGTGGGGAAATTCCCGGTCGAGGAGTTTTCCGAAGGATTCGATGGATTTCTCGCCCTCGACCGCCACCTGAATCCGGTTCCCCTCGACCCGCTCGATGGTCATGTATTGAACCCGCTCGGTCCGCATCAGGTCCCGCATCTCCTGGGTGAGCCGCTCGACCGTGCTCTCCACCGCCTTGTCCACCTCCACCCGGAGCACCAGGTGCATCCCGCCCTGAAGGTCGAGGCCGAGGTTGATCTGTTTGCGCGGCCAGAGTCCCGGATAGAAGGTCGGGAGAATATAGACGACCGACGCCAGAATCACGGCCAGTACCAAGATGAGTCTCCAAGAAAGCTTCACGGGTCCCTATCCTTTCTTCATTCGCAACAAAGCCCCACGGGCCCTGGGCGGCCGTGCCGTGCCCTTCCGCTCGCGAGGCTTTTCAACCGTCCGATAAAGGCGCTATTTCTGTTTAAGGGAGTCGTTCCCCGATCCCTGGCCGCCGCCCGACGAGATCAGCGCGGCCACGCTGGCCCGGCTGAGCTTGACCCGGACCTTGTCGGCGATTTCAACGACAAGGGTGGAATCGTCGGTGGAAGTGATCCGGCCGTGAATGCCGCCACCGGTGACGATCCGGTCCCCCTTTTTCAGATTGTTGATCATCTCCTGATGCTCCTTGGCCTTTTTCTGCTGGGGCCGGATCAGGAGAAAGTAAAAGATGACGAACATCAGGATCAGGGGAACGAACGCGGAAAAACCGCCGCCTCCCTGTCCCGCCGGTGCGCCGCCCTGGCCCATGGCATAAGCAATACTCAGCAATTCAAACCCTCCTTTATATCAAATCAGTTGATCAAAATCACGACAAAATAGAGGCGGTATATCGGAATTCGACTCCCCCGTCAACACCTTCCGGAAAAAAGGGGAGGGGGGCGGTCCTGCAACCTGAATAAGATATTCCCGTAAAAAGGACTTTCAAGG